>JBGPNU010000073.1:0-11626 GCA_041487675.1 Binatus sp. (SeqCode) | reverse complement strand
GGCTCGAGCGAAGTGATTCGATCGGTGAAGGTCAGATGACCGCGGAGTAGCGAGCCGTCGGGCCTGGCAATCCAGCCCGACCTCGTGGTGCTAAGCGGTTTCATCGATCTGCGCGCGCCGATCAGTTCGCGCCGAAGCGCTCTGCGAGCAGACGCGAGAAGCGCGGCAGGTAGAGGAGATCGAAGGTATCTTCCTTGCCGGGAAACATCGCGACCGCGGCGCCCTTGAGCGCGAGCACGTGTTCCCAAGCCTGGTCTAAGTTGAGGTCGTTGTCCTGCGCGATGGTTGCGAAGGTGAGGTCGACCAGGAAGCGGAGCCGGCGAATCAGCTTGTTCTCATCCGCGATTTTCGATGCGCGATCGTCGTCGGCCATGATGGATTTCTCCGTAAAACGCGATTGCAGATCATCATTATATCATCGGCGCGGCAGTAGGTAATGGGGAAAGGCGCCGGACTTGTCTCGTCGCACAGGGGATGCCAACCTCGTACGCGTCGTGACGCCGGTTCGTCTCAAAAGCAGCTTCATCTACCTCGCAAATGCGGTGAACGATTTGCGCGGGAATTGGTCGGTGCTGGCGGTGGTGCTGGCGCCGATGCTGCTCGCGGCGGCGCTGTGCCTGCTGCCGGACGCACTGAATCTGCAATTTCGACTGGCCACGACGTTCGAGCCGGGCGCGCAAAATATCGGCTATGTGCATCAAGCGCAGACTCCTATTGCGCCGGAGAAGCACGCCCCAATCCAGGAACCGCAGCCGTTCTCGCCGTGGATTACGACGGCGCTTCATCTCATATTCGGGCTGCTTACGCTGCTGGTGACGCTGATCACGCTTTGCTCGCTGGAAAGAATTCAGGCGGGTACGCGGAAGGCGGGAGTGGTCGGAGAGGCGATCGAGGTTTATCGGCGCTCGATTCAGCTCGCGCCGGCATTCATCTGGGTGACGTTTCTGCAATTGCTGGCGCCGGCCCTGGGGCTGTTCCTGTTCCAGAGCGCGGTGACGCATCTGTCAAATGCGATGGGCGTGGCGATGTACATCGTGCTGGTGATGATGATCATCGTCGGCGCGTTGATTTACGTGTGGCTGTACTTCGCGCAGTTCGCGTTGATCTTCGGCGGCAAGCATAGCTGGCATGCGCTGCTGTTCAGCCGCGATCTGATGCGCAAGCGGTTCTTCAAGGTCGCGACGCGGATCGTGGTGTTCCTTGCGGTGTGGTCGGGATTCAACTCGTGGGCAGCGGGCGCGTTCGTGGTGGTGAGTCTGCTGTTCGGGCCGGTGGGAGTCGTTACGGGATTTCTTGGGACAACGATCTTCCTGCTCGATCTGGCCGAGATCGGCGTGAACTTTGCGACCATCGTATTCCTGGTCGCGGCGGGACTCAGGCTGTACCAGGATTTGACGGGATGGCCGGCGGCGGAGCGGGTTGATTCGAGCGCCTCGGCCGCGATGCAGGCGACCGCGAGGCTCTCGGAAGCCGCTCTCTGAGCGGGAGAAATCGCTACTCGTGGGACGCCAGGCGCGAGAGCGCGCGAATCGTGACGTGAATCGCCGGCAGACTCGGTGGCTGAACGGTTTTCAGTTCGTCGAAGAGCCGCGCGACGTCGGCGAAACGACTTTCGCGACTGTGCTTCAACTGCTCGAACGAACTAGCGACATCAAGAGTTGGATGGCCGGTTTCGCCGTCGAGAACGGCGCAGCATAGCGCGAGTCGTGCGGCGCGGAGTTCAGCGGCGAGTTCGTTTGCGGCGCGCCGCTCCCATCGATCTTCGCCGCCGCCGATCGAATTCAGCGCCTCTTCAAGAATTGCAAAGTTGAGATGTGCGCCCAGGCGGAAGTAAGCCTCGGCGGTTTTGGCGGGTTCCGCTTCACGCGAAAAACTTAAGCTCAGAACACTCAACAGATGATCGGCAAAGCTCAGGCGCGCGAGTCCGTGCGCGAGTTCGCCGTCGGCAACCTCGGCCCGGAGTTCGCGATAGACGCGCTCGAAGCGGTCGCGCTCGCCGGACGCGAGCATCGATTCGAATTCGCCGCACAGCATTTCGAAGGCCGGCTTGAAACGAGTCACCGCGGCGCCTATTGAGGTGGCGGGCTCCAATTCCGAGAGTGCCCATCGGGTAGCCCTGCGGCATGCCCGTTCCAGTGCGAGGAACGCGCCGAGCTCCAAATCCGCCGCCATACTCGAACTGTTGCGCTTGAGCTCCGCGGCGTGTTCGTGAATCGACAGCACGTCAGTCGCGATCACCCACGCGCGGACTACATCTTCGGCCGCGACGCCGTGGTCGCGCACATAATTGAAGACGAATGTCGAGCCGTCCAGATCGACGAGCTCGTTCACGGCGCGAGTAGCGATCAACTCGAGACGCAGGCGATGAGCGCCTATTTCGGCGCTGAAGCGTTCGGCGATCGAGTGCGGAAAGTAGGGACGCAGAAAGCGGCCGACGAGATAGGGGTCTTCGACCAGCGTTGAAGTTTCCAGCCGCGCGATCAGATCGATCTTGGTGTACGCCGTGATCAGCGCAAGCTCGGGGCGGGTAAGCCCGGCGAAGCGTGCGCGGCGGTCGCGGAGCAGTTCGCGGGTGGGCAGCACACTCTCGCCACTCGGCACGAAGCCGCGCTCGGTGATGGCCTGAAGATGCTCGCGAAACTCGAGCAGGTGGGCGCGACTGCGGAGCTGTTGGAGGCTGAGCGAGAGCACCTGATCGCGATTGTCCGCGATGACCCGGTCGGCGACTTCATCGGCGCATTCGGCGAGCGCCTGGTTGCGAGCCTCGAAGGTGAGCTCGCCGCGGGTGACGGCGGGCTCGAGCAGGATCTTGAGGTTGACTTCATGGTCGGACATATCGACGCCGGCCGAATTGTCGATGGCATCGGTGTTGATCCTGCCGCCCGCCAGCGCGTACTCGATGCGCGCGTGCTGCGTGAAGCCGAGATTGCCGCCTTCGATGACGACCTTCGCGCGGAGTTCGGGCGCGGCGATTCGGCACGCGTCATTGGCGTGATCGCCCACGTCCGCATCGGTCTCGGTGCTCGCGCGGACGTAGGTGCCGATACCGCCGTTGTAGAAAAGATCGACCGGCGCACGCAGGATCGCCGCAATCAGCGACTCGCCGTCGAGCGCCTCGAAGCCGCATCCGAGTGCGGTGCGCGCCTGCGCACTCAGCTCGATTCGTTTCTGGCCGCGCCGGAAAACCCCGCCGCCGGCGCTGATGAGCGCGGGGTTGTAGTGGCCCCAAGTTGAGCGCGGCAGCTCGTAGAGCCTTTTCCGCTCGTCGAAACTGATTTCAGGATTTGGATCGGGATCGATGAAAATATGCCGATGGTCGAAAGCTGCGATGAGTTTCAGGTTACGCGAACGCATGAGACCGTTGCCGAACACGTCGCCCGACATGTCGCCGATTCCGATCATCGTGATCGGAGCGCCACGGTCGGGGTCGCGGCCCATCTCGCGCAGATGGCGGCGCGCGGATTCCCACGCGCCACGCGCCGTGATGGCCATCTTCTTGTGGTCGTAGCCATGCTCGCCGCCCGAGGCGAAAGCGTCGCCGAGCCAGAAGTGGCGTTCGAGTGCGATCTGATTTGCGATGTCGGAAAAGCTCGCGGTGCCTTTGTCTGCGGCGACGACGAGATACGGACCGTCGTTGTCGAGCGCCCTGACCCGCTCGGGATGCACGGCGCCGGCTTCGGTAAGATTGTCGGTCAGATCGAGCATCGCATTGATCAGCGTCTTGTATGCGTCGACGCCGTCTTTCGGTTCAGGGGGCCGGCCGGGACGCGGCTTGACGATGAATCCGCCCTTGGAACCGAACGGGACGATGACCGCGTTTTTCACGGTCTGGGTCTTCATCAGATCGAGGATCTCGGTTCGGTAATCGTCAGGCCGGTCGCTGAAACGGATACCGCCGCGCGCGATACGGCCCTGGCGCAGGTGGCATCCTTCCATCCGCGGACTGTTCACGTGGATTTCGTAAAGCGGTGCGGTATCGCGAAGACCGGTGATACGCGCGCTTTCGAACTTGAGCGCGATGTAGGGATCGGGAGAAGGCGCCGCGCAGAAAAAATTGGTGCGCACAGTTGCCTCGACAACCGAAAGGATCGCGCGCGCGGTTCGATCGTCAACGATATTTTCGATCGCGCCGAGACGCGCGATGCAGGCGTCGTGGAGCTCGGCGATCTTTTCGGGGGAAGCGGGACTGTCGAATGAGAAGCGCGCGGCGAACAGGTCGAACAGCAGTCTCGCGAAGTCGGGATAGAGGATCAGAACGCGCTGCAGGGCGAGGCGCGAGGGCGCGAGACGCATCTGAAACGCGGCCACCAGGTAGCTTCGGAGCAGGGCGACCTCGCGCCAGGCGAGGCAGGCAGAAAGAGTGAGCGCGTTCAGCGAGTCGTCCGCGGCGAGGCCGTTTCGCACTGCAACGATCGCGTCGGCGATCAGTGCAGCGCCGGGAAATTTCTCGAACGGCTGCAGCAGCGGACCCTGCACGGAGAAAACCTGCAGGTATGCGCGGATCGGATTGCCGTCGCCGCCGGGGCGAAGTTCGTGAGCGTCTTCGGCGAGCACGTTGACGCCGAAGTTCTGCAGCGTCGGCATCAGGTCGGACAGCATCGGGGCGTCGCCCAGCCCGATCATTCTAATCTGGCTTGCGCTGCTAATCTGGCTTGCGCCGGTACCGGCGACGGACTCGGTACGCCCGGCCTCGACGATAAAGTCGCGGCCGCTCGAGGTCAGTGTTTCGACGTCCTCGATATCGGCGGCCGCGCGGGTCACGTCGATCGCCGCCTGGTACTCGGCGCTGAACGCGCCACGCCACTTTTCACCGAGTGCGCGTCCGCGCTTGGGTCCGAATTTATCGATCAACCGCTCGCGCAGCCGATCTTCCCATCGCCGGGCAAGCTGGATGATGGCCGCTTCGAGTTCGCGGATCACCGACGCTTTGGGCGGCTCGGCCACGAAACAGAAATGGAGTCGCGCGGTATAGCCCTCGCCGAGCGCAAGATAGTAGTACACGAGCGTGCCGTGCAGACCCGCGGCGAGAGCGTCTTGAATGCGTTGGCGCACTTCGGCGGAGAATGCCTCGCGCGGCACCAGCACCAGCGCGATCACGTTGCCATGACGCACATCGGGGGTGACCACGAGCCGGATCGAAGCCTCGCTCTTTACGTCGAGCATCAGGCGGAGCTGTGCGCGCAGTTCGGGCACCGTGGCGCGAAACAGTTCGTCCTTGGGGAAACTGTTGAACGCGGAAACGATTTCCTTGTAGTCGTGCGAACCGGCCGCGGCCCCTTCCGCCGCGAGCACTTCACGCAGCTTCGCGCGCAGAACCGGAATGTGTTGCGCCTCCTCAGCGTAGGCTTTGGAAGTGAACAGGCCGATGAAATTATCGAACGCGACGATCCGGCCCGACGAGTCGATCCGGCGAATCGAGACGCTGTCCATCGGGCGGCGGCGATGCACGTGCGACTCGGCGCGGGTCTTGCCGATCACCAGCGGAGGACCGTCGAAAAAGAGCTTGCGGCGCGCGGGCGAGAGTTCATCGAGCGAGACGTGGCTGCGAAATCGCGACTCGTCATGCTCGCGCATGATGCCCAGTTCGGTGCCTGGATCGAGCACGAACTTGGCCGCGCCGTCACGATCGCTGACCAGGTAACGACGATAACCGAGAAAGACGAAGCCGCCGTGAATCAGCCAGCGGATAAAATCGCGCACTTCGACGAGCTCGCGATTCGACGCGGTCTCCTCGCAGATCTGCAGAGCGCGAGCGGTCATGTCAGAGAAATCGCGGGTCGCCTCGCCGACCTCGGTCAGAATCGAAACCACGTCGCGCTCGATTTGCCGCGCCTGGTCCGGCGATGGCGTGAGTTCGAGCTCGGCGTGGACGAATGACTCGCCGTGCTCCGTGGAAAGAGACTGCTCAAATGAGACGATGCGTCCCTGCTTGTCACGGGAAACTTTGATGACGGGATGAAGCATCGTGCGCACGGTTGCGCCGAGATGATGGAAATATTCGAACAGGCTATCAACGATGAACGGGCCATCGGTGGTCACCGTCTCGACGATGGTCAGAGCGTCGTCGCCCGTGGCCGGCTCTACTCGCGCGATTACGGGTTCGGTACGCACCGAGAAAAACTCGAACCCGGACTGGACCAGCGCCAGGCGGCGGTCGGGGGGAACGCGCTGGCGATGGTCGGGGGACTCGCGCGCGAACAGGCGCTCGGCGAATACGGCGACGCGACGGGCGGAATCGGCCGGAAGATTCCTGTCGATTAGTTCGCGCAATTCGGTTTCGATCGCCAACAGCGTCACTCGCAAAGGCGTCGCAAAATTAGACGCGCAGAATAATGGGCGCGACCAACCGTGCGCCCACCGTTCATTATAAGTCGCGGCGGCGGAATCGGGCTACCAGCGCGTGGAGTCGGCGCCGGCGGACAAATACACTTGGGTGCCACGGAGATGGCGGAAGTCGAAATCAGCGCGATGACGTTCGGGCCGTTCGGCGTTGGCCACTCCGACGGAAAGGCCGTGATGGTCGCGCATTCGGTAGTCGGAGACCGGCTCGAGGTCGCGACAGTTTCGGAACGCCGCGACTACTCGGTCGCAAAGATTCACGAAATTATCCACGCGAGCGCCGACCGGCGTGGCGCGCCGTGTCCGTATCTGCCGCGATGCGGCGGATGCGACTGGCAGCATATCGACTACCGCGCGCAGGTGCGTTTCAAAGGCGAGGTGGTTGCGCGCGAACTCGGCCACGCGCTTGGTATCGCGATCGATCCGGCAGGACTGGTCGAACCGGCGCCTGCGGAGTTCGGTTATCGATCGCGAATCCGGCTCAAAGTCGGCCCGCACGGACGGCTCGGGTTTTACGAGTTCGGCACCAACGCAATCGTGGAAATCGATTCGTGCATGGTCGCGGAACCGGGAATCAGGATGCCGCTTCATCTGGCGCGATCGCTGGGCAAAAGAGTTGAAGAGATCGAAGTGGTGCGCGATGGCGCGCGCGAAGTGCAGGTCGCATATCTGAAGAAGCCGGCGTCCGAAGAGGATCTCAGGCGTGCGCGCAATGTGCTCGAGTCGGACCCGGAGACCCGGGGAATAGTGCTGCGATCCGGAGCGCGGCGCGAGACTCTTGGCGAGACCGCGATTACCGTCGAGCTTGAACCCGGGCTCGCGATAGAGGTGGACGCCGATCTCTTCAGCCAGGTGAATCGCGCGCAGAACCAGCGCCTGGTCGCGAGCGTGATGGAGATGGCGTCGATCCAGAAATCGGCGCCGGTGCTCGACCTGTACTGCGGCGCGGGAAACTTCAGTCTGCCGGCGGCGCGGCGCGGCGCGCGCGTGACGGGCGTCGATGCGGACGCGGGAGCAATCGCGGCGGCGGTGCGCAACGCCGCGCGGCTTGAACTTCGCGATGCGCAGTTCATTGCGATGAAAGCGTCCGAGACCGCCGATTTTTTGCATCGCGCGCGCTATCGGCCCGAGGTGGTAATCCTGGATCCGCCGCGAACCGGCGCGTCCGATCTGATGGAACCGATCATCAAGCTGCGGGCGCCGAGCGTGGTTTACGTGTCGTGCGACGTGACGACGCTTGCACGCGACCTCGCGACGCTGGTGGGCGGTGGATACAAGATCGATCGAGTGCGCGGGTTTGATTTTTTTCCGAATACGCACCACGTCGAGATCGCGGCGCGCGCGCTATTGACTTAGATCGGCGGGCATTCTTAATCTAAATGGAGTGACCAGTGCCCGGATCTTCCCGCCAGAGGGTTGACGAAAGATGCCCAAGCAGGAAAAGGAAAAGCTCCCACGGCCGAAGATTACGATAATTCCGGGCCGCGGGGTCGCGCAGACAATCAACTATTTGCTCGAGGACCGGGACGACCTCGAATGGATCATCGCGGTTGGCCGGACGAAGAACGGTGAGCTGTTCTTCTACGACACCGGCGGCGATATCGTCGAGGATCTCGGCACGCTCGAGTATCTGAAGGCGCGGATCGTGCGCGCTCATTTCGGCGACGAGTACGAATAGCAGGGGCCAGCCCCTGCACCCATTCCAGGAGCCGGCGACGCTGTCGCCAGTCGGCCCGAGACCTCGCTTCGAAAATTTTCTAATCTTCAAATTCATGCAGCGGCGGCCGCGCGTAGATCACTCCGTCTTCGATCTCGGTTGGCACGCGATATAAAAATTTGCCGCACGCGGTCGGTGGCCCCGCGATACATTCACCGCTTTTCGGCTCGTAATAAGCGTTGTGGGTCTGGCACATCAGGTAGCGTCCTTCCTCGGCGAAGAATTGATTGTCCACCCAGTCCATCGCCATCGGCACATGGCGACATCGATTGACGTAAGCGTGGAACTCGCCGCCGAAGTTGATAAGAAAACATTCCTCGTCGGCGCCTCGAATCGGCAGCATGAACTTCAGCGACTCGCCGGGCGCGAGCGAATCGATCCGCGCGACCTGGTAGCGGGTGTGCGTGCGCGCGGACTTTGGCCGTGGCCGAGATCCGGTCAGCGCGGCGCGGCGACGGTGTTGGCGAGGCATTGGGTTCGAAGCGACTGGCGGATTTGCACGAGCGGATTTTGTGTTGGCTTGCCGCAGTCTGTCAAAGCTCATAGCATCTGTAAACGCCGCTTGTAGTATTTCGTATCGACGGAGCGCGGGCCAACTTCGAGTCTTCAGCAACTTCGGGTCTCCAGATAGTTCAGATACTTCGATGGAAAAGCCGAAGATCCGCGCCGTCGAGGCTTTTCCGGTCGAGGAGCAGGATCAGACTCTCATCTGTCTGCGCGATCCGAGCGGCCTCGCGCCCGAACCGATCATGCTCGGGATGGGCGCGTACTTTATCGTCACGTTGTTCGACGGACAGATGTCGCTGAGCGAAATCCAGGCCGCGTTTTCGAAGCGCTTTGGCGAGATGATTCCTCTTGAGAAGCTCGAGGAGATGATCGCAGCGCTCGATCGTGCGTATTATCTCGACTCACCCGCATTTCATGAGCGCGAGCGGCGCGTGCGCGAGGAATTTCTCGCCAGTCCCGAACGTCCCGCGGCGATGGCCGGACTCTGCTACGAGAAAGATCCGGCAAAGCTGCGCCTGGAGCTGGCGGGATTCTTCGATCCTCCCGACGGTCCCGGCCGGGCGCCAACGACCACCAGGCCGGAGCCGCTGGCCGGATTGATCGCGCCGCATATCGATCCGCGGCGCGGCGCGGCTGCCTATGCCCACGCGTACTACGAGCTGATGTCGCATGAGCCGCCGGAACTGGTTGTGATCCTTGGCACCGCGCATTACGGCGGCGGCCCCGAGCTGTTCACCGCGACGCGCAAGAATTATGCGACCCCGTTCGGCGCGGTCGAGACCGATCGGGGATTCATCGATAGGCTAGCGGCGCGCTACCAGGGCGATCTGTTCGCCGACGAGGGGTTGCATCGCGGCGAGCATTCGATCGAATTCCAGGCGCTGTTCCTCGCCTACGCGCTGGGTGCGCGCGGCTACCAGATCGTGCCCATCCTGGTCAGTTCGTTCCACGAGATGGTTGCGACCGGACTCGAACCGGCGCGCGATCCGCGGGTCGCGGCGTTCCTGGATGCGCTGCGGAGCGAGCTCGGAGCGGAACGCCGGCGCGTGCTGGTCTTGGCGGGCGTGGATTTCGCGCACGTCGGCAAAAAATTCGGCGACGAATTCGGCGCCGACCGCACGGTCGCCGAACGTGTCGAGCGTGAAGACTTGAGGCTCATCGAGAATATCAAGCGCGGCGATCCCGCAGGCTTCTTTGCCGATATCGTGAAGGACCGCGACGCGCGGCGAATCTGCGGACTGGCGCCGATGTACACGCAGCTCGAACTGCTGCGCGGGCGCAGCGCGCGGTTGCTCAAGTATGGAATCGCGATGGAGCCGCAGAGCGAGTCCGCGGTATCGTTCGCAAGCCTCGCGATCGACTAGACTCCGCTCGATGCTCGATGGTTGATGGCTCAAGGGTACAAGGCTGGTCTGCCGATCGGATTGCTCTGCGGCTGCATCCCGGTCGCGTTGCCGCCCTTCATCAGATGGCCGTCCATCATCATCATTTGTCCATTATGCATGCGAAACTCCCTGCCGCCTTTCAACTTGATGGTGCCATCGGAGGACACAACAGTGCCGTTCGTCATGGTAACGTCGGTGTCCATCGGCATCGCTGCCTTACCATGTTTCATCAGCATCATTTTTCCGTCGCGCATCATCACACCATTCATCTCGGCCGCGGAAAGCGCGGGAGTAAATAGCAAAAGCACAAAAATCGCCGCGACCAGGCAGGCGCTGCGCCGGAAGAACTTCGTCATCGATTCCTCCATTGAGCGAATTCCATGCTCGTAGATTCCGCCGCGGCATCATTAGTTACAACAGGGGAAGAAAATTCCCAAGAGAAGGTCGGCCGAATGGCCAGCGGAAAGGATCTAATCGTGCGTGGCGTCGAGCGCGGCGCGGAGTCCTTTCGCGAGATCGCCCGCAGGTGCGATGTCCCAGTAGTGGAGGAACATGATTCGGGGCTCCTCGCCGATCATATGCTGATGGATTGCGACGACATTGATACCCGCTGTGCGCAAAGTTTTCAGAACATTCTGCAGCTCGGCTTCACGCATCGCAAAGTCGCCGTCGACGATCGCTTTGTCATCACTCCCGGCGAATGCACCCCACGTGTTCACGCCCATTTGATTGCCAATCGTGACATCGTGCATCTGCGTCGTTCGGCCGACCACAAATTTGTACACGCCGTCCTTGTATTGGCCCTTCAGGCCGAGGGCTGAATCCAGTTTTGCGGGATCGAGCGATGAGTGAGCCGGGTCGATTTGTGTCTCAGGCTTTTCGCCTTTGCCACCGCTGGTCTCTTTTATTTTCGCGAAGACTTTCCCAACCGCAGTCGCCAATGCCGTTTCGTCGCCCATGCCGCCGATATGCATGAACATCACCTTAGGCGAATCCCAGATGAAGTGGTTGTGGAGCGCCGTAACTTCAAGCCCGTTGTCGAGCGCCGCGCTCATTACCGGGCTTACCTGATCTTCCAGCATCACCATATCGCCCATCACCATGTCGGCCTTGCCGTCGCGCTTGAATGCAGCCCATGAGGTAAGGCCCATCGGCGGCGTCATTTTTACTCCCGCCACGGTCACCGAGAGATCTTTGCGGGGAACGGATACCTTGAACACGCCTTCCTTTTCGTCGAGCGCGCCCTTGGCGGCGGTAAGGCGCTCGATAGCAGCAGTGTCCATGGTTGGTCCCGAACCCTCAGCCAGAGTGATGGCGCCATTGCAAAGCAAGGCTGCCAACACGGCTGAAACGACGAACAGACCGGTGTTTTTCATCTGCGACTGGCGCATTTCTTTCTCCTGATCGTGCAACGTGGCTCTCATCGACTGCGCGCGACCTTCGCCTGGCAGTGCGCGTAGAGCGCGTCGTACACGCCGAACTGGCGGCGCATGTTGTCGAAATCGTCCGAGCTGATGCGTCTGAAACCGTCGGCGATCGCTTCCAGGCCTATCCCTTCGCGAGCCCAATCTCGTTTCGGCGTGTCCGCCGCGCGAACGATCTTCGCCAGCTCGACGAGCGCAGCATCTTGGTCCAGGTGGTAGCGCGCGATTATTGCGTCGAAGGAACAGTATTCGCC
>JBGPNU010000072.1:0-11654 GCA_041487675.1 Binatus sp. (SeqCode) | reverse complement strand
GCGGTATTCATACTCCGCGATGTCGGTGCCGAACTTCGTCAAGCTCGCCGACGCATACGGCGCGCACGGCTTCCGCATCGAGAAGTCGAAGGACCTCGTGAGCACGATGAAGGAAGCGTTCGCGACGCCGGGGCCGGTGCTTATAGACGTCGTGATCCCGAAGGAAGAGGCGGTGATGCCGATGATTCCGCCGGGCGGTGCGATGTCCGAGATGTTGTTCGCCTAAACTCAACTCCGGTCAAAATTACATACGCGGTCCGCCCGGGCCGCGGTCTTTCCATGCAGACGTAAGGAGGCACCGATGGCGGCGCGTGTTCCATATTTGAATCGTGAGGACCTCGCGGAAGCTGACCGCGTGATCTTTGACAATCTTGCGGCGGAGCGTGGTGGAACTGTCGGGAATATCTTTCGCGCGCTTGCGCACACGCCGAATTTGCTCCGGCGCTTCCTCAGGCTCGGCGGCGAACTGCGCAATAAGACCGCGCTCGACCCAAAGTTGCGCGAACTCGCGATTGTAACTGTGGGGCGGCTGACCGACGCGCAATACGAGTTCGTGCATCATTGGAATATCGCGCGGCGGGTGGGCTTCACGCGCGAGCAGCTCGAGGCGCTCGCCGACTTCGAGAAGTCGGCGCAGTTCAACGAGCATGAGCGCGCAGTGATTCGCTATGCAGTAGAAGCGACGATTAACGTGCGGGTGAGCGACGCCACCTGGAACGCTCTCAAATCGTTTCTCGACACGCGGCGCATCATGGAACTGGTGCAGAACGTCGCATTCTATAACATGGTCGTGCGCATACTGGTTCCAGTCGGCGTCGAACTCGAACCCGGCACAACGAAGAATTAGCGTTATGATTCGAAAGGCTGTTGCTGACGACATTGCCGCGATGGTCGCGCTTTCCGATAGCGACCGGACGCGGCGCGAAAAATATGACCCCGAATTCTTCCGCAAGAATGCGGCAGGCGCCGAGTTTCAGGCCTACTTCTTTAAAAATCAACTCGAAAGCGATCGCATCATCGCTGTCGTCGACGAAGACGCCGGAAAACTACGCGGTTTTGTGATCGCGTTGATCATGCAGGCTCCGCCGGTTTACGATCCCGGCGGTCTCACCGTCCTAATCGACGATTTTACGGTCGCCGATGAGAACGAATGGAACTCGGTCGGAGTCGCGCTGCTCGAACACGTCAAAACGGAAGGCAAGGTTCGCGGCGCGGTCGGGGTGGTAACGATTTGCGCGCGCGGCGACGACCTCAAGCATCGATGGCTCGAAGAGATCGGAACGCGAGTCGTCTCCGAATGGCACTTCTTGCGCCTTTGATCATGCGCCCATCGGCGATATCCAGATGAAACGAATCTGCGTGTTCTGCGGGTCGAGCCCGGGACGCTCGGAACTTTATGCTGACGCGGCGTCGGCGCTCGGGCGGTCGCTCGCCAGGAGGGGAATTGGACTTGTGTATGGCGGTGCGAGTGTCGGCCTGATGGGCACTCTGGCAGATGCGGCGTTGGATGCGGGCGGCGACGTAATCGGTGTGATTCCGCGCGCGCTTGTGAAGCACGAGGTTGCGCATCGGGGGCTTTCCGACTTGCGCGTTGTGGCCTCGATGCATGAGAGAAAAGCGACGATGGCAGACTTGGCAGATGGCTTTATCGCGCTGCCGGGAGGAAACGGCACGTTGGACGAATTGTTCGAAGTGCTGACCTGGGCGCAGCTTGGCGAGCATTCGAAGCCATGCGGACTGCTCAACATCGACGGTTACTATTCCCATCTGCTGGCGTTCCTGGACCACGCGGTTGGCGAGCGCTTTCTGCGCCCGGAACATCGCGCGATGCTCCTGGTGGACGCGGCGCCCGACGCGATACTCGACCTGCTCGAGACATACCGCGCGCCGAAGATCGGCAAGTGGATCGATCGTTCGGCAACTTGATGAGTTTATTCGCCGCTTTCGATTGAATCCGCAAAGTACCAGAATTCCTGAAACCTCACGCAGGTTTCAGACTTCCCGTCCGAAAGATGAGGCCGACGGCCTGTTAGAACTTCGAATAGTCTGACGGGGCGGCTCGCAGGCGCGCTATGATGCCATGATGGCGCCAATGACTCTGCCCGACCGAGCCGAACTCGAGCAGACGGCCCGCGTCGTCGGCGCGGAACTCGGATCGATTTGATTAGCATGGCCGGATTCAGGGCGATGAAACACGACACGGATTTTTACGAACAGGGAATCGACCTGTTCAACCAGGGACGCTACTTCGAATGCCATGAGGCGTGGGAGGAAATCTGGAAGCGCTCGGACGGCGAAGTGAAGCTCTTCTACCAGGGGCTGATCCAGGCCGCGGTCGCGATTCTGCACGCTCAGCGCGGAAATATTGCGGGGGCGAGATCGCTGTACGAGAAGGCTCGCGAGAAACTCGATGCGATTCCAGACGATCACATGGGAATCGCGCTCGGCGAGATGTGTGCGGCGCTGGCGAAGTTTATCGACGTGGCGATCCGGGCAGACGGCAGTCCGCTCCCCGAGCCGCCGCGTCTCAGACGAGTCGGTTCGCGGCGGAAATGAGTCTTACGATTCTTCCGCGTGATCTGAGGACGCTTCCGAATAACGACTGGGCTCAGAATGGGTGCGAGTGTTTTCGAGTAGCCGCTACAGATGATACTCTCTGCAACCATGGAGCTGCCAGTGATACTCAACGCCGGGCAAGACGGATACATAGTTGCGGAGTGTCCCGTGATTCCGGGCTGTATCAGCCAAGGCCGCACGCGAAGGGAGGCACTCCGCAATATGCGGGAAGCGATCGAGTTGTGTCTAGAAAGCCGCGCGGAGGAAGGATGGGAACTGGCATCCCACTACGACCTTGCGCGCGTCAAAGTCGCCAACGCGAGCAGAGCGGGGAGACTCGTGAGGCTCCCCCGGAACGTCCGGCGGGTCGCCCCGAGAAAGACGGTACGGTCTCCCAAAAGATAAGACGTAATACAAAACCCAGCTCAGAGAAGTCGTCGTAAGCCAGACTTGCACTTGGTGCAAGGCCAGAAGCAGTGATCCGACTACCCGTCATCTCCGGCGGAGAATGCATCGCCGCTCTGATGAAGATGGGATATCGACAGACGCGTCAGAAGGGAAGCCATGTGCGATTGGCGTGCCCGAGTCGAAAGCCGGTAACGGTGCCACTTCATTCAGAACTCGATCGAGGGACGCTCCGAGCTATTCTTCGGGCCGTTGAAATAAGTCCGAACGAATTTCTTGGATTGCTGAGAAAGTAATCCAGATCGCAAGCCGCGCCAATCTCAAGCGCACTCGCAATTGTGACGACTACCAAACTAGGGGCTTAGAAGGGGATATCTTCGTCGTCCATCGGCGCGACGTCATCGCCACCGCCAACCCCCGCGGGTGCGCGACCGCGGGCGGCTCCGCCGCCGGAATCTGTGGCTTCATCTGTCATCGGCGCACCGCCGCGCGAGCTCAGGAACTGCACGCGCATCGCGACTATCTCGGTGACCTTGCGCTTGCCGCTGCCGTCCTTGGCCTCATACTCGCGATAGGAGATGCGCCCCTCGATGTACACGGGGCTGCCTTTCTTAAGATACTGGGCGCAGGCCTCGCCCTGTTTGCCCCAGACGATGATGTTGTGCCAGTCGGTGCGATCCTGCCGGGTGCCGCTCTTGTCGGCGAAACTCTCTTTGGTCGCGATGGAAAAGTTTGTGACCGAGGTGCCCGAGTTGGTGAAGCGGGTCTCGGGGTCGCGTCCCAGATTGCCGATGAGAATTACTTTGTTTACCGACGCCGCCATCTTCGCCACCTCACTTCTGAGAAAAGTAGTCCCGCCCGGTTCTCAAGGCAAACTGCGGCCGCACTTTTTTTCATCACTCAGGTGCAGGGGCTGGCCACTGCCTTTCGCCGCCGGTTTAGCACCGATATAATTCGCCACGGTGCGGAGGCAGGATAGGGTGATGGCGGCAAGCACTGCTACGACCGCTCCGGTGAGAATCGTTGCCCTCGGTGGGTTGGGTGAGATCGGCCTCAACCTGATGGCGATCGAATGCGCCGGGCGGGCGATCGTAATCGACTGCGGCGTGATGTTCCCCGACGAGGCGGCGCTCGGGATGGGGACGTACATCCCCGAAATGTCCTGGCTCGAGCGCAGTCACGTGGCGATCGAGGCGGTGGTGTTGACGCATGCGCACGAGGATCACATCGGCGCGCTGCCGCATCTGCTGCGCCGCTTCAACGTCCCCGTCTATGGAACCGACATCACTCTCGCATTCGTGCGCAGGCGACTGATCGAAGCTGAATTTTTTGACGGAACGAACCTAAGAACCATTGTACCGCGGACCATTTTCGAGGCTGGTCCCTTCAAGGTCGAGCCGATCCGGGTGACTCATTCGACTCCGAATTCGATTGCGCTGGCGATTCGCACGCCGGCGGGAATAATCGTACACAGCGGCGACTTCAAGATCGACGACGCGCCGGTTGACGGTGAGCTGTTCGACCGTGAACGCTTCGCGGAGTTGGGGGCCGAGGGCGTCGCGGTGCTGCTCTCGGACTCGACCAACGTCGAGCGGCCGGGCCGCTCCGGTTCGGAAAGCTCGCTCAAGCCGGTGCTGCGCGAGTTGACCTCGCGCGCGCGGGGCCGGTTTTTTCTGTCGGCATTTTCCTCGCATCTGCATCGCATTCGGCAGGTTGTGGAGGTCTCGCGTGAGTTCGGGCGCCGGGTCGTTCCATTGGGACGCAGAATGGCGGAAAGCGTGCGGCTCGGTCTGGAGACGGGTCAGCTTCCGTTTGCGCAGGCGATGTTCGTCGCGCCGGCCGAGGCCGAGTTCGTCGATGGTAATCGGCTCAGCTATCTCACCAGCGGAAGCCAGGGCGAACCGCTCTCGGCGCTGGCGAAGCTCGCGGCAAACTCGCATCCGAGGATACGAATCGAGCACGGCGATATGGTGGTGCTGTCATCGCGCTTTATCCCGGGCAACGAGCGCACGATCAACACGTTGGTCAATCGGCTTTATCGTCAAGGCGCCGAGGTGGTTTATGACGCGGTCGCGCCGGTTCACGTTTCGGGGCACGCCAGCCAGGACGAACTGGCGGAGTTAATCGCGCTGACACAGCCGCGGTACTTCATTCCCATTCACGGCGAATATCGCCATCTGAAGCGCCATGTCGAACTCGCGATCGGAGCCGGAATCCCGGAAGAAAACTGCTTCCTGCTGGAAGACGGCGATTCGCTGATCGTGAACGGCGGCGAAGCGCGTTGCGGGCCTACGGTCGAAGCGGGCCGAGTGATTCTGGAAGGAGCGGAGGCTGGAGATCCGGCGGTAATCGGCGAGCGGCGAGTGCTCGCGCGCGACGGGATCGTGACCGCATTTCTCGTTCTATCGTCGAAAACAGGATGCGTCATTTCAGGACCAGAGCTGGTCTCGCGGGGCTTGGTCAGCGGCGACGGCACTTCGGCGCACATGCGCCGCGTAAAGGATGAATTGACGCGCCGGCTGGCCGCGATGAACGGGCCGCTGCGCGCCAATGAGCCGCGCGTGAAAGAAGAGATCGTCCGTGCGATTCGGCATTACTTCAGCGACGAGCTGGGCAAGCGTCCGATCGTCATCCCGTACGTGACGGAGGTGTGACGCTATCGCGCGCAACACGAAAACGTCCGTCGAGTTGCCTGCCGCGCCACCAGTGGTGGAAGTCGTTTCGATTGTGCCGCCGGGCGGCCGAATCGCGCGCGAACTATGCGCACTCGCGCTGCTCGCGTTTGCAGCGTTCGGAACTGTCAGTCTCTTGAGCGTAGATATCGGACGGAGTCCAAACCTCGGCGGACCGGTCGGCGCCGCGATTGCGGCTGCGCTGGACAACATCGTCGGCTACCAGGCGTACACCGCGATGATCCTGGTCGCGTGGCTGGCGCATCGAGTATGGACGGGCAAATCGCTCGCCACCATCGCCCGAGAGATAGCCGGCGGCATAATGCTGATTGCGGCGCTCGCGACCGCGGCAGCGCTGTGGAATCTGCACGACAGCCGGACGGGTGGCCGGATTGGCGCGGTCGCGGCGAATCAACTGAACGAATCGCTCAACGTGGCCGGCGGGCTGATCGCGGTGGTGCTCGGGTTAATCTGCGGACTCGCTTTGATGCTGAAGCGCGCGCCGACCGAACTGGTCTCGGGCGTCTCGAACAGAATTCGACGCCGGCGCGCCGACGAATTCAATCTTGCGGCCGGCGACACTCGGGTCCCGTTCTCGCTCGATTTCGACGATGAAGTCGGCCCCGATCGCGTCAATGGCAAGCCGCCGCCGCTGAAGGTCAGACTGCTCGAGCTGCGCGACGCATCGTCACGCGAGGCGCGCGATAAGCGCGACAAGGCGGCGGCGATGAGGCCGCGGCAAAAGGGCGCCTACAAACTTCCGCCCCAATCGCTGCTCGACTTGCCGCCCGCCGAGCATACGCAAGTCGACGAGAGCCAGCTCGAACGGAGCGCGCGGGTGCTCGAACAGAAGCTCGCCGATTTCGGCGTGGAAGGGCGGGTGGTCGAAGTGCAGCCGGGTCCGGTCGTTACGATGTACAAGTTCGAGCCGGGCTCCGGAATCAAAGTCAGCCAAATAGTGAACCTGTCGGATGATCTCTCGATGGCTCTCAGAGCGGCCGCAGTGAGAATCCAGGCGCCGGTGCCGGGCGAGGCGGTGGTTGGAATCGAAGTGCCGAACCGCAAGCGCGAGCGGGTTTACCTGCGTGAGATTCTCGAGGCCGAGGAATTTGTCGCCGCGCAGAGTCAGCTCACAATCGCGCTCGGCAAGGATATCGCCGGACGGCCGGTGGCGGCCGATCTGGCCAAGATGCCGCATCTGCTGATCGCGGGCGCGACCGGAACCGGGAAGTCGGTCTCGATTCACACCATGATCGCGTCGATTCTGTTCAACGCGACCGCCGACGACGTGCGCCTGATACTGGTGGATCCCAAGATGCTGGAATTGTCGGTGTACGAGAATATTCCGCATCTGCTGGTGCCGGTCGTGGTCGATACGCAAAAGGCGGCTTCCGCGCTTCTGTGGGCGACCCAGGAGATGGAGAACCGGTACTTGAGGATGCGCGAGCTGGGCGTGCGCAATATCGACGGGTACAACCAGGCGCTGGCCTCGGGCGTGTCGATCGCGCAGCTCAAGATGGCGGGGCAGAGCATGCCCGCATCGGACGATCCGAATCAGCCGGCGGTCGGCGCGATCGAGCATCGCAAGCTGCCGAAGATCGTAATCGTGATCGACGAGCTGGCCGATTTGCTGCTGAGCGAGGGCAAGACCGTCGAGCGCGATATCAATCGTCTGGCGCAGAAGGCGCGTGCGGCCGGTATCCATTTGATATTGGCGACGCAGCGCCCGTCGGTCGATGTGATCACCGGACTCATCAAGGCGAATTTGCCGGCCCGAATCTCGTTGCAGGTCACCTCGCGGGTTGATTCGCGCACGATTCTAGATTCGATTGGCGCCGAACGCCTGCTCGGCGCGGGCGACATGCTGTTCATGCCGCCGGGCAGCGCGAAACTGCGCCGTCTGCATGGCCCGTTCGTCGGGGAGCATGAGATTCGCAAGCTCACGAATTTCCTGCGCGAGCAAGGCGCGCCCGAGTATCGGATGGAAATTCTCGATACCAAGCCTCCAAGCGAGGAAGAGGGCGCCGGACCGCGCGGGGAAATGCAGGACGAGATGTACGATGAGGCGGTGCGGATCGTTCTGGAAACGAATCAAGCGTCGATCTCGATGATCCAGCGGCGGCTCAGGATCGGCTACAACCGGGCGGCGCGGATGGTCGAGCAGATGGAGCGCGAAAATATCGTGATGCCCGCGGACGGTGCGAAACCGCGCGAAGTCCGGCTTCGCGGCGCGCGCTAGCCGGCGGCGTGGTGAGTTGCGAGCCGGCGTGAAGCCGCGGCCGCTCGATTTCGTCTATTCCAGTACCCGCCCGATGATCGAATTGCGTGGCGGCTGAATTGAGTTGATCATAGAAAAGATGAGGAGCGGAATTATTCCGGCGATTGCGATCGCGCTGGCCATCGTAACGCCCGCTCGTGGAGAAAATATTGCGCCGGTCAGCGCGCCAGGCAGCGCGTCAGTAAGGAGCGGCCTGAAGCAGGTCCTCGACCGTTTGCAGCGCCATTACCGCGACACGGATTCGTTCTCGGCAAAATTTATTGAAGAGATAACGACCGTCGGCGCGCCCAAACGCCAACGCACGGGTCTCGTTTCGTTTCGCAAGCCGGGGCGGATGCGATGGGAGTTCGCGGCGCCCGAAGTACAAACGATCGTGAGCGACGGCGACATGCTCTACAGCTACGACCCCGATCTCAACCAGGTCGTGCAGACTCCGCTCAAGGATGCGATAAAATCGAGCAGCGCGACTTCCTTCCTGCTCGGGATGGGAAATATCAACCGTGACTTCAAAGCGGCGTTTGCGAATTCGACGCCGTCTGACGGTCTCATCCAACTGATCCTGGACGCAAAGGCGGGTGGCTATAAAATTGAGATCGGACTCGATCCGAAGAGCTACAATCTGGTGACCTTGAGGCTTACCGATCAGCTCGGTGACGTGACCAAAGTCGATTTCAGCGACATCCATAATAACGTCGAGCTGCCCGATTCGATTTTCGCATTCAAAGCGCCGGCGGGCACTGATATTGTAACGGCGCCCGCCGCGCCCTGATGTACCTGAGGGAACAACCCTCCGCTGTTCATCTACATGATCTCGGCGACCGCGATTGCCTCGCCTGTATCCGACGAGTATTTATAAAGGCCCCGTAATTCCCCGGTTCGGTCATGGAAAAAGTTCACCTACTTACGCTTGGATGCCCCAAGAATCTTGCCGACAGCGAGCTGATGCTCGGCGCGCTGAATTCGGCGGGTTTCGAGATCACGCTCGATCCCGAAGAGGCGCAGGTGCTGCTGGTGAACACGTGTGCGTTTATCGAGGCGGCGAAGAAGGAATCGATCGACGCGATCCTCGAGGCGGCGGAGGTAAAGAAGCGCGGCGCGGGGAAGCGGCTGGTGGTCGCGGGATGCCTTTCGCAGCGCTACGCCACCGAGCTCGCCGAGACGATGCCCGAAGTGGACGTGTTCGTGGGCACCGGCAATTTTCTCGATCTGCCGGAGCTGCTGCGGCGCACCGAGGCTCCCGAGATGCGCCCGATTCCGTACGCGGGCGCGGCGCATTTGCTGCCGAGCGCCGCGACTGCGCGAATCAAGACCGGCGATTTCTTCACCTCTTACTTGAAGATTTCCGAAGGCTGCAATCATAAATGCGCCTTCTGCATTATTCCGAAGATTCGTGGCCTGCATGAAAGCCGCCCGCTGGCCGACCTGGTGACCGAGGCGCGCAACCTCGCGGCCGGCGGGGTTCGCGAGATCAATCTGATCGCGCAGGATTTGACCGCGTACGGCCGCGACCTCGATACGCCGTCGTCGCTCGCGGCGCTGCTGCGGGAACTTTCGGCGGTCGATGAGCTCCGCTGGATACGGCTGCTCTACTGCTATCCGAACTTCGTGACCGCGGAGCTGCTCGACGCGATCGCCGAACTTCCCAAGGTCGTCAAGTATATCGATATGCCGCTGCAGCATGCCGACGATGCGATGTTGCGTGCGATGCGCCGCGAGCGCTCGGGCGCCGCGCTGGTCAAGCTGCTCGATCGGATTCGCGCGCGGATTCCGGGCGTCGTGCTGAGGACCTCGTTCATAGTCGGCTTCCCCGGCGAGACCGACGCCGCATTTCAGCGCTTGCAGGATTTCGTCCGCGGCGAAATGTTCGATCGGGTTGGCGTGTTTACTTACTCGCGCGAAGAGAACACCGGCGCCTACAACATGGCGAACCAGGTGCCCGAGCGGGTCAAACGCGCTCGGCGCGCGGAGCTGATGACGACCCAGGCGGAAATTTCGCTGAACAAGAATCGCGACCTGGTCGGACGGGAAATGGAGGTGCTGGTCGAGGGCCCGATGCCCGGGCGCGCCACCCGGCTACGTGGACGAACATCGGGCCAGGCGCCGGAAATCGATGGCTCCGTGTTCCTCGCGGGCGATGCGCAGCCGGGAGAATTTGTCCGCGCACGAATCGACAAGGCGCTCAGTTACGACTTGCATGCGACCGTGGCCGACGCGGTCGCTTAAATATACGAGGAGCCGCAAATCCGATGGCGAAGAAACCAGCTGCCGCGAGCCGAAAGAAGTTCCTTGCCAGCGCGCGCGAGAACCTGCTGGAAACCAAAAGGAAGCTGCTCGGCGAGATCGACTCGGAAATGCGCGCCGAACGCGAGAGCAACAAGGACGAGGGCATGGATACCTACGATCTCGCGTCGGAAGAGCGCGATCGCGAAATCAATTTCATCCTCTCGGACCGCGAACGCGTAAAGCTCAAGCAGATTGACGACGCGCTCGAGCGTCTGGACGACGGCAATTACGGGGTTTGCGAGTCGTGCGGCCTGGAGATCGCCGAGGAGCGGCTTACTGCGATGCCGTTTTCGATGCTTTGCCGCGACTGCCAGCAGGACCAGGAACGCGAAGCGAAGTCGCAGCGGCGCTTCGACGATGAGCCCAACACTTATCGAAAGATCGGCTCGACCGACGCCGACGACGAGAACGTCTGAGCAGGGGCCAGCCCCTGCACCCAAGTCAGGAGGGAACTTGCTGGGCTCCCCAGCGGCAAGATTTCCTCTCAATCAATAGCGACCCTCTCCAATTAGTAGCGATTTGACCAGAAGCCGCGCCGAAAATCCCCTATCAGGTTCAGGCGGGATATAGGTCAAGGCATTGTTTATCGGACCCCTCAAACGTAGCATCTTAGCCAGCGTCGTTTAGTGGGATCTGACGACGTTGCATTTGGGACGTGACCGATTGATGCGGATATTTTCCGATTTTGAGACCGATGGCGCAGCCAAGCCGGCTATCGATATCGCGTATGCGCGGGAGAGGATTCGCGCCAATCTCGCCGGCGTGGGCGCGACGATTGCGCTTGCCAGCGCCAGGGGCGGCGTCGGCAAAAGTGTACTCGCGGTGAATATCGCGGCGGCGCTCGCGCTCAAGGGTAAAAAAGTTGCGATCGTGGACGCGGACCTCAATTCACCGAGCATCGCGGCGATGCTCGGGATGAAGCCGCAGCGGAATTTCCCGATGGTCGAAGGAATCGAGCCGGTGGCGGGACCGCATGGTCTGCGCATGGTGTCGAGCGCTCAGCTTCCCGGCGGTGAGGCGCCGGCGATCAGTTTTGCGCAAGATTACGATCAAACGGATGGTCAAAACGACGCTAATGCCGTCGCGCCGGCGCGGCAGGCGCCGGCTGTGCTCAGCTACTCGGAAGGTCTGCATCGAATCTTCGCGCAAACCCAATTCGGCAGCGTAGATCTATTGATAATCGATCTCGCGACCGGTCTCGATCGTTTGCATTCGATCGCGGCGATGGTTTCGCTCGACGCTGTGCTGCTGCTGAGTCATCCGTCTGAGCACGCCACCCATGCCGCGCGCCACGCGGTCGAAATCGCGAGAGCCATCGGCGCGCCGATTGTGGGAATCGTCGAGAACATGATCGGATTTAATTGCGACGGGTGCCGCTCGGTGAGGCCGTTATGGCCGGAGGGCGATTTGCACGGAGTCGCGCGCGAACACAAGGTCCCAATCATCGCGCGGCTTGCGTT
>JBGPNU010000071.1:0-11917 GCA_041487675.1 Binatus sp. (SeqCode) | reverse complement strand
GTGCAATCGAACTGGGTCCTCGGCTCGCACACCCCGGCGTTCTTCCCGGTTCCTATAAAGCAGTCGGACGGACACGCGACCGGTACACCGAACGGAATCGCTACGGCGATATCGAAGTCCAACGAGCTTTGGGCGTCGCCACTGGCTCCGTTAGCTGCGCCCAGCAGGGTTGCGGACCCTTTGACTTCCCTGGTGGGACCTGAGGTGAGGATTGAGCCCGCGGCAAAAGTTTCAATGCTGCCTTTGAACAGGGTGCCGAAGTTCGACACGACCACCGTGTCTTCCAAGTGCCGGTCTTCCTTGCTGACCTTCTGTTTTTTTGCGTAACTGGTGCCTGCCGTGCCTGCCACGAGGGCGGCAATCGACAACACCGCAGCTACGACGGAGAGGTGACGAGCAACCGCCTTGAATCCTTGCGCGGCTGTGTGCGCCAATGAGATACGATCTCTACCCTGAGTCATCGTCTGCATCCTTCCATGCTTCATTGTTTCTAACCCCCGCCGAGTCGATCAGTGCCCCGTATGCTGACCCAATCAAGCCTCCAAAACCCACGCGGTCATCAGTTCCCCCCGGTACTGCCTGCATCCTAAAGCCAGCGCAACCCCCGGAAATCGCTGCGGACACGCATTCGGTGGTCGTACCTACACTGATCGGATGGCAAATTCAAGTGCGCCGTAATTCTTTGTTCATCGACGCGTCGAATTCATCCACGGCTCAACCATACCAATCGAGGCGGGACTCTTTCACCTGCGGTCACGGATAGCAAGCGGTCGGCGCGCTCGGAGACGTGGGCCGAGGGTGTTGGGAAACGACCGGATGGCTATGGATAATGGCGTCGCGATCGCATAATCTGCGGCAAGTTAAACTGCGGCCGGGGGGCGTCGGGGAGCGAGGGGAGGAAGTCAAATAATTACGCGACGCCAAACGGAGTGTTGCAAAGATGTGACGGGGGCGTGCCGCCTTCTTGACAAGGCACGCAGGGGAATGATAGCTAGACCGCGTTCGTAGCTTCTTGGGCGAGCGAACGAGGAAAACGTGTCTAACGTTCGTCGGATTTGGACGAGGGGTTCGACGAAACCACGAGGGCTCCAACTGGCTTGGGGGTGCTTATGCAGAACGGGAATATGGGATTAGGCGGAACGCGGTGGCGGAGTCTTTTTGTGACCGCTGTGGCGATGGTCGCCGCGTTATGGTCATCGGTGGCGATGGCGACGATCACGCAGGGCGACTTCTCGGTCTTTGGATTTTTCGAAACTCGCGAAGCGGGCCACTGGGGTGAAGGCGGATCGAACCTGAACTCGACTCCGACCACATATGTTCATCCGACCGCGACCTCGACCTTCGCGTTTCCCGGAAACGCGGCTACGCGGACCGGCGGCAGCTTTGATTTCAACCACTGGGATCTGGCCGAAGCGCGCCAGCTGGGGGACATCCGCCCCGACTATCACATGGTCAAGAACTACAAGTTCCTTGGCCGCTTCGACACGCTGGTGATCAAGGACGCGGACTTTTTCGCGTTCTACCGCCCTTGGTACGACGCCGAAGGGACGCTCAAGAACAAGGGCCGCGCGGAGCCGTTCACCGATGCCGTCAACTACACGCATCGCGAGTTGCAGCAGGAATACTTCAAGAATGACCTGCGCGAGTATTATGCGCAGTTGAACTTTACCGACAACTTCTCCGCACGCATCGGCAAGCAGCAGATCATCTGGTCGGAAGCCGACGCATTGTCGGGCACTGAAGTAACCAACGTCGTGAACTCGCGATGGCATGGCGTTTACGGGGCGGAGTCGGCGGAAGACACGCGCACCAACCTGCGGATGATCAAGCTCAATTACATCCTGCCCGACTTCCTGAAGACCGCCAACAACGAACTGGAAGGTTTCATCATCCCGGGCGACTTTGAAGGCGCTGGTCCACTTCAAGCCCAGACCGACCCGCGCAACCCGTGGGCAATTCCAGCGGCGGTAGGTGGTTCTAGTAGTGGTCCTGGTAGTGGAGGCCTTTTTCCGCTGAGCATCAACCAGGCAGGGCAGCGGATGCGCGTGCAGATGGTGCCGGACTTTCTGAACAAGCCGATGATTTTTGCTCCGGTCTTCACGAGCGGCCCGAATAAGGGCGCGGGTCTCTTTTTCGACGCTCGACTCCAGAATATCAGCCACACGCCGTCGAATTCGCTGCAGAACAGTGAATTTGGCGCACGCTATTCGACCCTGCTGCCGATCGGAAACGGCCTGCAGACCAGCCTTATCTACCTGTACGAGTACCGCGACGCTCGCGGCGTAGCTTGCAACTGCCCCGCAAGCGCGACCGGATTTGCCGGGGCTATTCCACAGGCGCCCCGGGGCGTTTTCCTCCTCCCCGGAAAGTACATATTCGGCAAGCCGCAACCGGGCGTACCGGTGGCGGGTACATTGGCGATCCTTTCGCAGACCGACTATCGACGTAACAATTTCTTTGGGGTGACGGGAACTTACTACGACAAAGACCTGACCGACATCGTGTACCGCTACGACGTGCTGTATCAGCCCGATCACGTGGTCGGCGTTCCGGCCAGGCAGAATTCGGCCGGTTCAGAGTGGACCGAAGCGGTTCGCTTCATCATCGCCGGCGACCGCCCGACGTACATTCCGTGGATTTCGAAACAGCACACGTTCCTGACCGCGCAATACGTAAACTCGTGGCTGCCTGATCGCCCGGCCAATGCGGAGAGCGCAGGGGGGTTATCCGGCAAGGCTCGCGAGCTCTCGAACTTCGCGTTCTTCGCAGCAACGAACTGGCTGATGAACGGCCAGTTGACGGCGCTCAACGCGTTCGCGTGGGACATCGACAACAACGTCGGTGATGTGACGACTACCAACGTTTACCGCTACTCGCGTAACGTACTGTTTGGGGTGAACGCGCAGTGGTTCCTCGGCCGAAGCGGACGCTACACCGATCCGTTCCTGCTGAGCCGCCAGCAGCGTTTCAACGAGCTGGAGTTCACCTTCACGTACGAAATCTAGAATCACGATTGGACTGACCAGGCGGCTGTGGCGTAAGCTCCAGCCGCCTTCTTTTTTTGGACCAGCGAGGCGTTTCGCGTCGGAACAATTGCCGGCGACCTCGCGCGCCGACATGAACGACAATCGACATACAGACTGGTACCTGGTGCGCACCAAGACCGGCAAGGAGCGCTGGGTTCGCGACCAGTTGACTACTCGGGCCGCCGAGGTCTTTCTGCCGCTCCTGAAGGCGAAGGCGCCGCGCTGGGGCCGGATGGCGATATCGGTGGGGCCCATGTTCCCGGGTTACGTGTTTGCGAAGTTCGACCTGCAGCAGAAGTACTTCGATATCAAGTACATGAGCGGAGTGCGCGGAATCGTGTCGGCGGGGACCGATCCGCTCGCCGTGCCGGCAGAAATCGTGAGCGAGATTCGTCGTCGCGGCGTTGACGATGTAATCGAAATACCCGAAAAACCATTTGGCAAGGGCGAGCGCGTGCTGGTTGTGGACGGCCCTTTCCGCGGCTTCGAGGCGATCTTCCAGCATTACCTTTCCGGCCCTGAACGGGTGGCTATTCTGCTGAGCGCGGTCGAGTCGGGCGGACTTCGGGTCGTGCTGTCGGCTTCGGCGCTCGCCAAGGACACGTGAAGAAAAAGCGAAACATATCGCTCGCGCTCGGCACTTATCGCGGACTGGTAAATCACTCGCGATTGTAGGACCAATAGAGGTCGGCATTGCGCGCCGCCGACGGCATTTGCTCCTACGGAATAATCGCGGTTGAACAATTCGCTTATAGCTTTGATCGGCGTGCCTATCGCCGGATTCGCCATCGCGGCAGGCACGACACCGCTCGCGCGGCGGATCGGTCTCAGGCTGGGGATCTCGGCCGAGCGTAGCGCCGATTCGCAAGCGGGCGAGCGAGTCCCGGTGTTCGGAGGCGCGGCGATCGTAGCGGGGATCATCGGGTCGCTCGCGATGTTCGGGGTTCTGCCCGGATGGGTATCGTTCTGCGCCGTGACAATGTGGACGGTCGGCGTTATCGACGATGCGCGCGAACTGCGCCCCCGGGAAAAACTCGCCGCGCAGGTAATCGTCGCCATTGCGGTCGTGATGGCGTTGCCGCGGCTTCCGCTGTCGCCGTGGCCGGCGCTTGATTTCGCGCTGGCGGTCTTATGGCTGACGGTGACCAGCAACGCATTTAACCTGGTGGACGGCCTCGACGGACTTGCCGCCGGGACCGGAATCGTCGCGGGCGCTGCGCTCGCATTGACCGGGATCGTGCAGCATGATGCGGCGCTGGCGACGGTAGGGCTGGCAGTGGCGGGAGCGCTCGGGGGATTTCTGGTCTTCAACCTTCATCCGGCGTCGATTTTCATGGGCGACGCGGGTGCGTTGTCGATCGGCATGTTGCTCGGGGTGATGTCTCTTCACGGCGGAATGCTCGCGCATAACTCGCGGCTTACGAAGTACGTGTACCCGATTCTGGTGATGCTCATGCCGCTGCTGGACACCGGAATTGTGAGCATCACCAGACTCGCGACCGGCAACTCGGTCTCACGGCACGGACTGGACCATTCGCACAATCGGTTGCTGTCGCTTGGCCTGTCCGAGAAATCCGCGGTGGCGGTGGCGTGGTCGATGGCGGGGGTGGGCGCCGTGTGTGCGGTGGCGGCGAGTCTGCTGTCGCATGCGTATCTGTTAACGATGCTGCCGTTCGCGATGGTGGCGGCGGCGACAATAGCGCTGTTCATGATGGATCTCACGTTCGATACGAATCCGCCGGGGCTCGCCTACGGCTATGGCCGGGGAGTGGCGCGGTTCATCCTGAGTTTCGGTTACAAGCGCCGTATCGCGGAGGCATTGGTGGATGTCGCGCTGATTAGCGCGGCCTATTTCGGAGCGAATCTGCTCCGGCGCAATTTCGTGATCGACGATGCGATGGTCAACGGGTTGATGTACAGCCTGCCCGGCGTGCTGCTCGCGACCTATTCGGCGTTCCTGATTGCGGGCATATACCGCGGCATCTGGCGTTACACCGGGTTGTCCGATGGAATTCGTTTCGCCAATGGCGCGGTGCTGGCGGGGATCTTCATAGTGCCGGCGTCGATGGTCCTGACGATCGATCTCTCCGGTTCTATCCTGGTCCTGTATGTGATCCTGATTTTCAATCTGCTGGTGCTCACCCGCTCGTCGTTCCAGGCTATTCGGCGCGCGACCGGCTATCTGGCCGCGCCGACCGAGCGGGTGGTTGTAGTCGGCGCGGGGCGAATAGGCATGGCGGCGGTGAGCTATCTGTTCTCCGAACGGCGCCAGGAGATCCGGCTGGTCGGGTTTATCGACGATGACGGCTTCAAGCTGGGCAAGCTGGTGCACGGCCAGCGCGTGCTCGGGAGCTCCGCCGACCTCGAGCGCGTGTACCGCGCGTCGCCATTCGACCAGGTCCTGATTGCCGTCGATGAGATCAGCGACGAGCGGCTCGCGCGGATTGGCGAGTTTGCACGCCGCCACGAGCTCGTGATCCGCAGGTTCACGATCGCATTGAGCGATGTCCGCGATGGGGCGCCCGCACTTTCGCTGGTGGAAAGCGGGTACGATCGACTCGCGCGAAGGCATTCGCGCCCGGCCTCCTGAATCCATACAGGCCTGCCTGATAGCCTTGGCTGGATAGCTTTAGCTGGCGCGTCGCTTTGCGGGGTCTCGCGAGTTAGACTCGTTCTGCAATTAATTCGGGCTCGCCCGGGGGAGTGACTGGGAAACCATGAATCGTGCACGAAAGCCGGTCCGAATCGTACCCAAAGGATGGGGGCGCGAGGTATGGATCGCCAACGGGGATCTCTACTGCGGAAAAATCCTGGAAATCCGCAAAGGCAAGAAGTGCTCGCTGCACTACCATAAGCTGAAAACCGAATCATTTTATCTGCGCACCGGAAAACTGAAAATTCGAATCAAGGAATCGCCCGAAAGTGAAACGATCGAGGAGTTCGAGTTAGTCGCGGGCGAATGCATGGACGTCCCGATTGGATTGGTTCATCAGATGGAAGCGATCGAAGACGCCGAGCTGTTGGAATTTTCCACCCGGCATTTCTACAGCGATTCGCATCGGCTGATGCCCGGCGACTGATGCGGCACAAGATTGCGAATCGATCGATGAGCTGAAGCAGGCGCGCGGCGGGAGGCGGCGAGATGGCAAAAGTGGCATTGATAACCGGCGTGACCGGACAGGACGGGTCCTACCTCGCCGAGTCTCTGCTCAAGAAGGGCTACGAGGTGCATGGAATGGTGCGCCGCACCTCGAGCTTCGCCACCGGACGAATCGATCATCTGCGCAAGGGCTACGGACCCGGCGCCGAAGGTCTGCAACTGCATTACGGCGACTTGGGCGACGGGACCGGGCTTAGGCGGATTATCGAGCAGGTGCGTCCCGACGAGGTGTACAACCTGGCGGCGCAATCGCACGTGCGCATTTCGTTCGATCAACCCGAATACACCGCGGACGTGGTCGGCCTGGGTGCGCTCCGATTGCTGGAGGCGCTCCGCGATCACAACAAGCGCCGGGGCCGCGCCGCGCGGCTTTACCAGGCGGGTTCGTCGGAGATGTTCGGCAAGGTAGCCGAGATTCCGCAGCGCGAGACCACCCCGTTTCATCCGCGCAGTCCCTACGCATGCGCAAAGCTCTATGCGCACTGGCAGACGGTGAACTATCGCGAGGCCTACGGGCTGTTCGCGTGCAACGGAATTCTTTTCAATCACGAGTCGCCGCGGCGCGGCGAAAATTTCGTCACTCGCAAGATCACCCGCAGCGCAACGCGGATCAAGCTCGGAATCCAGGAAAAGCTGGCGCTCGGGAATCTTGAAGCGCAGCGCGATTGGGGATTCGCCGGCGACTACGTCGAGGCGATGTGGTTGATGCTGCAACAGGAACATCCCGACGACTACGTAATCGCCACCGGCGAGTCGCACACGGTCCGGGAGTTTCTCGAAGTGGTGTTCGATCGCCTGAAGCTGAAGATCAAGGACCACGTGGAGATCGATCAGCGGTTTTTCCGGCCAGCGGAAGTCGATCTGCTGATCGGAGACGCCTCCAAGGCGAAGCGGCTGCTCGGATGGGAACCGAAAGTCAGGTTTGAGCGGCTCGCCGAGCTAATGGTCGAGGCGGATCTCGAACTTGCCGAACGCGAACTGCGCGGAAAGGCGCAATAGAGATTCTTCTACGCGCCGCGCAGCGCGTTAGCGCGCGCGCATCTCATCACAGCAAGCGAAGTTTGACCGACTAACCGCCTTACGGTCAGTCGGTCAGATGGCTATCCGTGAATTGCTCTCGGCGTTCGGCAGTGCATACCATCGACGATCGATCATGAAGCGATCATGCAACGTATCGTAGTCGAAGGAATTGAAATGCCAGACGAAGCTCATCCATCCACGACGATTATTCGGCGGGAAGCATCGCGATCGCGCCATTCGGTGATGCTTTCCGACACGATTTTGGATGTTGCGACTGTCGAGCCGATTCAATTCATCGACCTCACCGATCACATCAACCAGCATCTGGCGGCGAACGCGGTCGAGAACGGGACGGTGACCGTGTTTTCGCGGCATACCACGGCGGCGATCAAGATCAATGAGGCGGAGGAGCTTCTGCTCGAAGACTTCAAGACCTGGCTCCGCGAACTATGTCCGCCCGGGCGCAGCTACAATCACAACGACATGAGCCGCCGCCGCCCGCCGATCGCACCCGACGAACGTCCCAACGCACACTCGCATCTCATGCATCTGCTGCTCTCGACCAGTGAGACGGTCCCGGTGATCGACGGCCGCCTGGCGCTCGGCACCTGGCAGCGCATCTTCATGGTCGAGCTGGACGGGGCCCGTCAGCGGCAGGTGATGATCCGATGCGAGTCGTATCAACCGGGTGAAAAGGCCGAGACCGTGGAACTGCGCGCGGTCGAGGGCGGCAACGGACGCAACGGCGCTACTCATCAGCGGGCGCATCTGAAGTAATCCCGAGGCTCCGCCGAAAAACGATCTGCCGGTCGAAGCGAGCGCTTAGCTCGCGGCGCGAGTGGAGGCGCCGTTTTCGAACTCGCGATCAAGCCGCTCGATATCGGCGGGCGAGAGGCTGAAATATTTCGCCTCGGGATGATGGAACACAACGGCGCTGACGGCGCTCTCGGGATCCATCATGAATCCTTCGGTCAGCTGCACGCCGATCGCATTCTTTTCAACCTCCAGGAGCCGAAAGAGCTGCTCCTGATCTTCGAGGCGCGGGCACGCGGGATAGCCGAACGAAAAGCGCTTGCCGTGGTAATGCGCCTGCACGAGATCCTTAAGCCGGAGTCCCGGCCCGTCGCCGATTCCCCACATCTGGCGAATCTTCAGATGCAGCAGTTCGGCAAATGCCTCGGCGCCCTCGAGTGCGAGCACCTGCAGGATATGCGAGCGCAGGTAATCGCCCTGAGTTTTCCACTCCTCCGCGAGCGCGCGCACACCGGTGCCGATGGCGGTGACGAACATGCACAAATAATCGGTGCGGCCCGAGCTGCGCGATGCCACGTAGTCGGCCAGACAGAGATGCGGCGGATCGCTTTGGCGGCCGAAGGTGAACGACTCAAGCACGCTTTTACCGTCGGGTGAGTAAATCGCGATGGTGCGATCGCCATCCGACTGCGCGGGAAAGAACTTGTAAACGGCGTTGGCGGAAATATCCGCACGGCCAAGGATATGCTGTGTGACTTCCTCGACGCGATCGTGAAGTTCGCGGGCCTTGTGGTCGCCCGATTCGAAAGCCTCGACGAAGTTCTGGAATCCGAGATGCTTTGAGTAGAGCGTCTTGGGATTGATGTAGTCGAAGATCTCGCCGAGATCGTAGTTGCGGAGCACGTGAATCTTCAGGTCGGGCGGCCGCGGGATCTCGATCTCGCGGTTTACCGATGAGGTCCGCGGCGGCGCGTCGATCGCGGCGGCGGCGACCTTCGGCGCGCTTTCGAGCAGCCTTTTAGATTGCTCGGCGAGCACGCGTCGGAGCGAGTCGCGGCGCTCGTAGTCCATGATCTGATTTGCAAGGTCGAGTCCATTCATGGCGTCGTTCGCGTAGGCGACCAGACCTGCGTACTCCGGCGCGATTTTGAGGCGCGTGAACCGGTTCGAAAGCGCGGCGCCGCCGACCAGGATTGGACAATCGATGCCCGCGGTTTTCAAGTCCTGCGCCGTCGCGACCATCATTTGCGCCGATTTCACGAGCAATCCGGAGAGCCCGATCGCATCGGGTTGGTGCTCGCGGAACGCGCGAATGAGTTCCTCGGGCGGCACCTTGATGCCGAGATTTACGACCCGGTAGCCGTTGTTGCCGAGGATAATTTCGACCAGGTTTTTGCCGATATCGTGAACGTCGCCCTTGACGGTCGCGAGAATTATTTTGCCCCTGGTCGCGCTCTCGGACTTCTCCATGTGCGGTTCGAGATGGGTGACCGCGGCCTTCATCGCCTCCGCCGATTGCAACACTTCGGCGACGATCATCTGATTGGCGTTGAACAGGCGCCCGACCTCGTCCATCCCCTTCATCAACGGGCCGTTGATGATTTCGAGCGCTCCGCGCGTGGTCAGCGCTTCGTCAAGGTCTTGGTAGAGGCCGTCTTTGGAGCCTTCGAGAATGTAACGCGCCAGGCGGTCGTCGAGCGGCATCGATTTGCGATCCTCAGCCGTCACCGCGCTTTTCTTCTCGCGGAAATGCGCCGCGAACGCGGCTATTGGATCGTTGCCGCGCCACCAGATCAGGTTATCGGCGAGCACGCGCTCCTCTTCGGGTATCGACTGATAACGCGGGAGCTTCTCGGTGTTCACCATCGCGAGATCGAGACCCGCCTGCACGCAGTGATAGAGCAGCACGGCGTTGAGCACTTCGCGGCCGGCGGCCGGCAGTCCGAACGAGACATTCGATATGCCCAGGATCGTTTTGGCGCGCGGGAGCGCGTGTTTGATGAGCCGGATACCTTCGATGATCTCGACGCCGGCGCCGATGTAGTTCTTGTCGCCGGTGCCGATTGGAAAAGTCAGCGGGTCGAAGATGATGTCCTCGGGCTCGATGCCGTATTTTTCGGTGAGCAGATTGTAGGAGCGCTCGGCGATTTGCAGCTTACGCTCGCGCGTGATCGCCTGCGCCTGCTGTTTGTCCTCGTCGATACAACCGACGACGATCGCGGCTCCGAATCGCCGGGCGAGGCGAATTACAGTCTGGAAGCGGTCGGAATGCTCGCCGTCTTCGAGGTTGATCGAATTGATCAGCGACTTGCCGGGCGTGCGCTTGAGCGCCTCCTCGACCACGCGGCTGTCGGTCGAGTCGATCATCAGCGGCACTTTGACTTTCTTGACTTCGATTTCCAGAAAGCGCGTCACGTCGGCTATTTCTTCGCGATCCGGATCCTGCAAGTTTACGTCGATAATATGCGCGCCGCGGCGGACCTGCGCGCGCCCTATTTCGGAAGCCTCTTCGAACTTTCCTTCGGCGATAAGCCGCTTGAACTTGCGGCTGCCGAGCACGTTGGTCCGCTCGCCGACGATTACGGGCCGCGTGTCCTGGTCGATAACCATCGTCTCGATTCCGGAAACCACGGATCGCCTTAAGCTCGAGCGTTCGCGCGGACGCTTGCCCTCGACCGCTTGAACCAGCAGCCGGATATGCTCGGGCGTCGTCCCACAGCATCCGCCGACCAGATTGACCCATCCGTTTTCGGCAAAGCGCGCGATTTTACCTGCGAGCATCGGAGGCGTCTCGTTGTAATGCCCCTCCTCATCCGGGAGTCCCGCGTTCGGCACGCAGGCGACGAAAAATTTCGAAATGCCCGACAGCGTGCGTAGATGGTCGGTCATGAAGTCGGGGCCGGTCGCACAGTTGAGACCCATCCAGACAAGCTCGCGGTGCGCGAGCGAGGTGTAGAACGCCTCGATATCCTGGCCGCTGAGCAGAGTACCCATCGTCTCGATCGTTCCCGACACTGCGACCGCGGGCGCGACTCCGAGTTTTTCGATCGCTTCCTCGATTCCGACCAGGCCGGCTTTGCAGTTCAGCGTGTCGTTGACGGTTTCGAGGATCAGGATGTCGGCGCCGCCTTCGATCAACCCTTCCGCCTGCACGCGGTAGCCGTCGCGCATCTGATCGAACGTGACACCGCCGGTGACCGAGATGCTCTTGGTCGTCGGGCCCATCGAGCCGGCCACGAATCGCGGCTTGTCCGCCGTGCTGAATCGGGCGGCTTCCTCGCGCGCCAGAATCGCAGAGAGGCGGTTGATCTCGCGCGCGTCCTGTTCGAGATCGTATTCGGCGAGCACAATGGGACTGGCTTGGAAACTCGCGGTCTCGATTATGTCGGCGCCCACCTCGAGGAACCCGGCGTGCATCCGGCGAATCAGATCCGGCCGCGTGCGCACAACGTTCTCGTTGCAGCCCTCGTATCGAGGGCCGCCATAGTCCGCGGCGCTCAGATTCTCGCCGAGCACGAACGTGCCGAACGCGCCGTCCAGAACGAGGATTCGTTCTGCGAGCAACTCCTTGAGGAGCTTGATCCTTTGCGCATCGGTGGTCATTGTTTTTAAAGCCCGCTCAAACGCGGGCAGGCATTGCTTTAAAGCCCGCTCGAACGCGGGCGGTAAACGACTAACTTACTCCAGCCATGCGAACCACGCAATTTTGCCCATTGCGAGCGCCTGTACGCCGCACATTGGCTCCAGAAGCGGTCAAGATATGAGCACCGATATCCGATCGCGCGGGAAGGGCCGGTTGATGCTGGTGACGGGCGGCGCCGGCTTTATCGGATCGCATCTGGTGGACGCGCTCGTCGCAGCCGGGATGCGGGTGCGAGTGATCGACAATTTTGCCACCGGCCGGCGCGAATTCGTGAATCCCGCGGCGGAACTGATCAACGCCGATATTCGCGACGCG
>JBGPNU010000070.1:0-11947 GCA_041487675.1 Binatus sp. (SeqCode) | reverse complement strand
TCGATCTTCGCGATGTGCTCCAGGGCGCGGAGTAGCGCGCGAGGATTGCGCGTGAATTCGACCGACGACGCATCGGCGAGATATTCCCGCTGGCGCGACACCGCCATCGCGAGCAACTGCGAAAAGATCGGAGCGACCGCCGCCAGTATGATCACCGCAAGCGTGATCAGCATTGCCGCCTGGTTGTCGCGATCGCCGTTGGATCCACTTCTGCCGCGGGCGCCGAATCCGCCGAAGAACATCCATCGGTAAACGAAATCGGAGAGCATCGCGATTCCGCCGACCATCACCGCGATCATCATCATGGTGCGGATGTCATAGTCCGCGACGTGCGACATCTCGTGCCCGATCACGCCCTGCATCTCCTCGCGATCCATCTGGTCAACCAGTCCCTGCGTGACGCAGATCACCGAATGTGCCGGATCGCGGCCGGTGGCAAAAGCGTTGGGCGACGGATCGTCCATCAGGTACGGCTTCGGCGCAGGCATTCGCGCCGCGACCGCCATCTCGTTGATTACGTCCAGCACCATCTCGTGCTTCGGCGAATCCGCGGTGAGTGGACGGGCATGAACCGAAAGCAGAACCAGCGAGGCGCCGCTGTAATATGACACGATCGATTGCACGCCGGCGAAAACCAGCGCCGCAATCATCAGCACCGGAAAACCAACTAGGTGACCATCCACGATCGAGAAATCGCGCGCGGCGAAATCCAGGCCCAGCCCGAGCGCACCGAAGAGCAGCATGAATGCCACCACCAGCAGCGCGGTCTGGCGGCGATTGGTCGCTTCGAGCGCTCTGAAATTGCTTGCCGCCATCGTGCGTGCGTGAGGGTCCGCTCAGGCGCGCGGCGTTGTCATCGAGAGATCGACTTTGGGAACGGCCTGCTCCTCGGGAGCACCCTTGAAATAGTCGGCCGCATGGAAGCCGAAGTTGTTGGCGATGAAGTTGGACGGGAAGCTTTGAATCCGGGTATTCAGATCGAGCACCACATCGTTGTATGACTGGCGCGCGAAGGCGAGCTGATTTTCCGTGGTGGTCAGTTCCTCCTGCAGTTTGAGCACGTTCTCGTCCGCTTTGAGCTGCGGATAATTCTCCATCACCGCGAGCAGTTTGCCGAGCCCGGCGGTGATCTGGTTTTCCGCCGCCATCCGCGAGGCCTGGTCTGGCGCGCTCACCGCTTTGGCGCGCGCCTCGACCACCTGCGTCAGCGTGTCGCGCTCGAACTGCATATAGCCTTTCACCGCTTCGATGAGATTCGGGATCAGGTCATGGCGGCGCTTGAGCTGTACATCGATCTGTCGCCACGCGTTATCCACTTGGTTGCGCAGACTGACTAATCGATTGTATGCAAATACTACCCATGCGACGATAGCCACTAAGATGACTAGAATCACCATCCGCGATTCCTCCGTTGGGTAATTCGACCCAACCCGTTGCGTGGCTTCGCAGGCTTTGGGCCATCGTGCGCCGGCAGGCTTTTGGTTTGTATCGTCTGCCGGCACCCGAGGCCGAATTGAATCCAGCCGCGGCTCGAAGCACTCATCGAAGCTGCTTAGTTTTCGACCTCGACTTTAATCTTGAACGGTTTGCTTTCAGGTTTCTTCGGGACCGTCACTTCGAGCACGCCGTCCTTGTACGCCGCCTTGATACCGTCGTGGCCGGCGTCATCGGGCATCGTGAACGCTCGCCGCATCGTGCCGTAGGTCCGCTCGGCCAGGTGTACTTCAGCGTCCTTCGACCATTCGGGACGTTTGCGCTCGGCCTCAACGATGAGATTGCCATCCTCCACGCGCACATCGACCGATTCGCTCGCGATGCCAGCCATCTCGAAGTAGAAGTGATAAAGATCCGCATCTTCGATCACGTCGGCGGCCGGCGCCGTCTTACGCGCCGCAGCGGGCTCGAGCTCGTTCCACAGCACGTTCCAGCGGCGAAGCAAAGAGTCGTTTGGAGTAAAGCCGTTCATCCGCACTTCCATCTGAAAAACCTCCTGCCGGTCAACTGTCACCGGCCTGATTGTATATTCGGGGCGCACGGCGCGGCGAAAGATCAATGCGTCTTTCGCGCGAATCGCCTTGCGTCCCACGATTTTAACGTAACTACGAACTCGGACTCGTCAAGCGAGGTGGGACCGGAAAGATTGCCGAAAAAATGGCGGGAATCGAGCGCTATTGCCCTGGTTCCGCCGGCTTCGCGACCGCCGCGATTTCCCCGGCGAATCGCTCGGCCATCTTGCTATCGCCTTCGCGTTCGGCGATTTTCTTACCGTCATTCAGGGCTTCGAGCGCGCGCGCAATTTCACCCTTGCCAAGGAATACACCGGCCTTGCGAAAGATGCGCGCGTAACGTTCTCCTTTTTCGGCGGCATTCATGACGGTCATTTCCAGCGGCGAAACTCGCGACACAATCCTAGGCGGACGTCTCGCGTTGATCCAGCCAAAGCACGGCTATCGATTTTCGGTCGAGGCGATTTTGCTCGGCCGCTTCGTGCGCGCGAGTACGCGCGAGCGCGTTCTCGAGTTGGGTGCGGGATGCGGCGTCATTTCGCTCATGCTCGCGTCGATTTACCGCCCTCGCGAAGTCGTTGCGATCGAGATTCAACCCAATCTGGCCGAAATGATCGCGCGCAACGCGGCGATAAACGATCTGAAGTCGGTGCGTGCGATCTGCGCCGACCTGCGGCAGAAGATCGCCGGCGTCGAGCCCGCCAGCTACGATCTCGTGGTCGCGAACCCTCCCTATCGGGCACCTTCGACCGGTCGCGAGAACCCCGATCGTGGCCGGCGGCTTGCCCGCGGCGAAAGCTCCGCGACCCTTGCCGATTTCGTCCGAGCGGCGCGCCGCTATGCGCGCCATGGAGCCCGTGTAGCGTTCGTCTTCACCGCGCGCCGAAGCGCCGAGCTGATATCAACGATGCGCGCGGAAAAGCTGGAGCCCAAGCGCATCCGCTTTGTCCATCCACGAATCGATATGCCCGCATCAGTCGTGATGGTTGAAGCACGCGCCGGCGGCGGAATCGAAGCCGCGATAGAGCCTCCGCTGATTCTCTACGATCGTCCGGGAATATACACTAGGGAGGCGGGCGCAATACTCAGTTCGCTCTGACGGAGGTCAAGATGGCGGAGCTGCGGACATTTGGAGTTGTACTATTCGACGGATTCGAGCTGCTCGATGTATTTGGTCCGCTCGAAGCATGGGGGATGCTCGCGATGACGGGTCAGTGCAAAATCACGACGGTCGCCGAGCGCAGCGGCGCCGTCACGAGCGCACAGGGACCCAAAGCGATCGCGGAATTTGGCTTTAGCGATTGCCCGCATCTCGATTTGATTCTCATCCCGGGCGGGATCGGCACCCGCAAGGAGATTTCCAATCAAGCGCTGCTCGACTGGCTGAAGGCGCGCGCCGAAAAGGCGCAGCTCGTGACCACGGTATGCACCGGCGCCGCGATTTTAGCGCACACCGGGCTGCTCGACGGCCGCCGCGCGACCACCAACAAGCGCGCATTCAAGTGGGTCGCGGAGCAGGGTGCGAAAGTGAACTGGGTTCGCGAGGCGCGGTGGGTCGAGGATGGAAAATTTGCGACTTCGTCCGGCGTGTCCGCGGGAATCGACATGGCGCTGGCCGTGATGGCACGTCTATACGGCACGGAGACGGCGGAGAAGATCGCGATCGCGATGGAATACGATTGGCATCGCGATGCGGGGTGGGATCCCTTCGCGAAAATCCACGGTCTGGTGTGATCGGCGAAGCCGCTACTTCGCCGAGAGAAATTTGACCGCTTGATCGGCGACGTATTCCGGCATTTCCATCGGCATGAAATGGCCCGCGTCGGGTACATCGATCACGCGCGCGGTTTTCAGCCGATTCGCAATTTTCCCGGAGAGGGTTGCTCCGAGCGAGTCGGACCGCGCGCCGAACATTATCAGCAGCGGTATTTTGCAACGGAGAATTCGCTGGAGCCCGTCGAAATCGGCGGCGGTTTCGTACAGCTTCGCTTCAACTTCGGGTGCGCACTTGAGTTCGCGTCTGCCGTCGCGCGTCGGCCGCGTGCCGAACTCGCAGAAGTCGAGCAGGATGTCCTTGCGCCAGGTGCGGTACATAGGCTTGTGCTCAAAGTTCGACAACATCGCCTCGACGCTATCGAAAACGCGCTTGCGCTTGAGCGTTCTCTCGATGAACGGATTGCGCCAGCCGAGTTCCGGCGCGGTCGGCGATTCAAAGATCACCGGCTCGACCAGCACGGCGCGTGAAATCAGGTCCGGACGCTCCGCCGCGAGCGCGCCGATTGCGGTTGCTCCGGCGGAATGCCCGATCGCGCGAACGTTGCGCCAGCCCATGGCGGCGATGAACCCTTCGAGGTCCTTCATCGTCCAGTTCCAATTGTAGTCTCCATCGGGCGCGGCCGCGCTGTCTCCGTGACCGCGTTGATCGTAGCTGTACACGTGGCCGATCGCGCGCAACCGCTCTGCAAGCGGGCGGTACATGCGCCCGAGAAATCCGGTCGCGTGCAGAACTACGATCGGCTCGCCCGCCCCGCCCCAGTCCAGAGTATGCAGCGTAATGCCGTTGACGTTGACGAAACTGGACTTCGGTTCCGGGAATTGTGATTGATTTTTTTCCATTTCATTCCAGTTCGCGGCAACCGGCAAAAGATCAATGATGCGACTCGTCGGCCGCGCGGGCCTCGATCACATCGGCGGCTTTCGCTTCCGGAGAGCGGATGTCTTCGAGCGTGACCGATTTGAGTACTTCGCGGCGCACACTATCCAATTTTGCGATCACACGCTCGACCCGCGGATCGCTGTCGCGCGCATCATCGTCGGTCAGTACCGATCCGATCGCGTCGGCGAGGACGATCGTCGAAGGCTGTCGGGCAAGAAATAGCCCCTGGTTGAGCGTGCCCGAACTCGCGTCCGCTTCGATCACGAACCCTCCCTGCTTCAGACCGTTCAGAATTGGCAGGATTACGGCTTCCGCGACGCCAAGCTCGCGAGCCATCGTCCGCGAAGTTATTTCGTCGCCGCCGTGGAAGCTGCGATCGGCCAGGCGCAGCAGGATATGCATCGCGGACGAGAAGCGAAAATCGGGCGAGAGAGGACCCAGCATCGGCGGGATATCGCCGCGCTGCACCGCCGCCGTCAATTCCGCGCCGAACAAGATCACCGCCCATGCGATATAGATCCAGACCAGGAAGATCGGCAGCGTCGCGAGCGCGCCGTAAATTGCGCGATAGTTCGCAACTCCCACCTGGAAGCGCACGTATCCCCACTGCGCGAGCTGAAAAAGCACCGCCGTCACGAATGAACCAATCAGCGCGGGGCCATATCTGACCTTGGTGTAGGGAAAAAAAACGAACAGAAAAAAGAAACCGGCCCATACAAACAAGTACGGCAGGAGTTGCGTCACGAACGGAAATTGCGAGATCCGCACCGAAAATACCGCGGTCACGCCGAGCGCCGCCACGATCAAAAATGGCACCGTGAACAGCACACTCAGGTAGTCGGAGAATTTGCGAAAATAGCTCCGGCTCTCTGGCACATTGAAAATCGTGTTGAGCGCCTGCTCGACGGTGCCCATCGTGGAGATGACCGTTATCAGCAAAAACGCACCGCCCGCGGAGCCGAGTGCGGCGGCATTGACGTTCTCGACGTAGCTCATCAGCTGCGACGATGCGCCCGACGAGCCAAGCGCGAGGTATTCCTCGATGAGCGGCTTCAATCGATCCGCGCCGCCGAATCCCTTTACCGCGGAAAACGCGAGCGCCAGAATTGGAACGATCGAGAGCGCGACCGTGAACGTCAGCGCGGAGGCGCGCAGCAGATCGTTGTTGTTGATGAAGCCTTCGACCGCGTGATTCAGAATGCGCCAGACGCGAAGCGCGGATTTGCGCCCCGAGGCTCGCGATTCGAGCTGGAGCGCCGTGCTCTCGAGCCAACTGGGAGTGGGTCGCGCCACGGGAGCTTAAAGCGCGACTCTCCCGATCCGCAAAGTCCCGGTTTGCAAGTTTGCGCCGCGGAAGATTTGCTCGCGCTTCACCAGGCGATTGTCACGGGATGACTCGGATGATGTCAAGCGCAGATCCGGATGCGCGTTGCGCGCCAAGGCGCTTTGCGATTAGCTCATCGTTCATGGGCCGCCTCGTACCACACGGGAAATACCTCTTCGAAGGCGCGGAAAAATTCTACGTTCGCGGCGTTTCGTACGGGCCATTTGCCGCGAATTCGCGCGGTGAGCGATACCCGGAGCCCGAGCGCGCCGCCGCCGACTTTGCGCTGATGCGCCAACTCGGCGCCAACCTGATTCGCCTCTACGTTCCACCGCCGCCGTGGATGGTTGAGGAGGCGCGGAAAGCCGGACTCCGCCTGATGATTGGGATTCCGTGGCCGTATCACATGGCGTTTCTCGACTCACGCGACATGAAGCGCGATATCCGTGGCGCGATTCGCAAGACCGTCGCCGAGATGCGCCAATTTGGCGAGACGATCGCGGCCTACAGCATCGGCAACGAGATTCGATCGGATATCGTGCGCTGGCACGGGCCGCGCGCCGTCAGCCGCTTCCTGTCGGAACTTTACGACCTCGGAAAACAAATCGAACCCGCCGCGCTTTTCACCTATTCGAATTATCCTTCGACCGAATACCTCGATCTGAGTTTTCTCGACTTCATTTCGTTCAACGTCTATTTGCATCGCGAAAACGATTTCCGCCGCTACTTCACGCATCTGATGGGACAGGCCGGCGAGCTGCCCTTGATGCTCAGCGAAACCGGCATGGATACGATTCGCGAAGGCGAGGAGCATCAATCCGAGCTGCTTGCGTGGCAGGGCCGCGCCGCCTTCGAGCTTGGTCTCAGCGGTTTTATTGTGTTCGCCTTCACCGACGAATGGCACACCGGCGGATCTGAGATCACGGATTGGGCATTCGGGCTCACGCGCCGCGACCGCTCGCCGAAGCCGGCCTTTGAGGCGGTCGCAAAAGTCTTTGCACACGATCTCCCACCGTCGCTGGCTATGGCTCCCAAAGCCAGCGTCGTAGTACCTGCCTACAACGCGGCCTCGACGCTCGGCGAATGTCTCGCGTCGGTTCGTATGCTCAACTATCCCGACTACGAAACCATCGTCATCGACGACGGCTCGACCGACTCAACTTCCCGGATCGCCGAACAGGCTCAAGTGCAGGTAATTCGCATCGAGCATCGCGGACTCGCCGCGGCGCGCAACGCAGGAGTCGCCGCGGCGTCAGGTGAAATCATCGCATTCATAGACGCCGACGCGCGCGCCGATCGCGACTGGCTATATCATTTGGTCGAGACGATCACGCGCCGCGATGCGGCCGCGGCGTCGGGCCCGAATTTTGCGCCGATGCCCGCCTCTGCACGCGCCGCCGCGATGGCTGCGGCGCCCGGCCTGCCGCGCGAGGTGCGTGCCGGTGACGATCGCCTCGCGCAACTGTGCGGATGCAACATGGCGATCACCAAAGCCGCGCTATCGAAGATTGGCGGCTTCGACCCAGCGTTTGCCAGCGCGGGCGACGACGTGGATCTTTCCTGGCGCCTTACGGCAGCGGGCGAAACGCTCGCGTACGCTCCTGGAGCCACCGTGATTCATGAGCGTCGCGCCACCCTTGCCGCCTATCTCGCTCAGCAGCGCGGCTATGGCATCGGCGAGGGCCTGCTGTTCCGCAGGTATCCTCTTCGCAACGCGGCCGAGGACGGAATCTACGCAACTCCGTCGTGGGTCGCCGCGATCCTCGGCGGTGCGCGCGTGTATTACGGCGCCTTCGGACGCGGGCTTTTTCAGACCGTGTATTCCGCGGGCAACTCGTACGCCGAACTGCCGCTGACTATTCAATGGATGGCCGTGTCGGTCATTTGTCTGATCCTGGGTGCGATGAACAGGTTTCTCGGCGTTGTCGGTGGCGCGGGAATCATGATCTCATTTCTGGCTGCGGCTGTGGGCGCGGCATCCGCTCCGTTACCGCGTGGACGATCGGGTGCAGCCGCGCGAATTTATCTTTGGATCCTGAATCTGCTCGGTCCTCCGCTTCGAAGTCTTGCGCGGGAGCGCATTAAATGGGGCCTCGCAACCACGCGCGACGATTCCAGCAGCGCGACCGAGCGTTCTTCAGACGCTTTGAAATTTGAAGGGCATGTCGAATTCGTTCGATCTGAGCGAGCCGGCGCGACCGCTATCGATTCCGCGCGCGTCCTCGCGGCCACTCGCGAAGCGCTCGTTCGCCGCGGTCTCGCGGTAGCCGAGACCGACGGCTTCCAGTCTTATGACCTCGAAATCGTTGCTCCACCTCTGGTCCGCGTGCCGATCAACGCGTTGCGCGAGAAAGATGGCCGTGTGTCTCTGCTGTGGCGAATTCGAGTTGCGCCGCGCCGGGCGCTAATCGCAGCCGCTATCGCGCTGCTGGTTCTGCCAGCCGCGGGATTATCGCTTCGCGCCGCGGCGGCCGCCGTAGTCCTCGCGGTTGCCGCCATCGCGCTATTCGCAATCATCCGCGCGCGGAGCATTTCCGCGATCGTGAAAAGCTGCGCAAACGAAGTCGCGAGCCAACTCCGGATATCGCTGGCGCCGACGGCAGCGGACGAAGCCTGATGCGCACGCTGGAACTTTACGGCCACGTTATTCGCCGGATGCGCCCGCACCTGGGGCGGCTCTCGATTGCCATCGCCGGAGTCCTGCTCGCGTCCGCAACCGAAGTGCTGAAACCGTGGCCGCTCAAAATTGTGATCGACAACGTGCTGCGCGGCGCGCCGATGGTGAGCCGCTGGATCCCGCCGATGCCGCGCGCGCAACTGCTGGTCGCCGCGTGCACCGGCCTCGTTATCCTCTACGCCTTGCTCGGCCTGCTCAACGTGATGACCAACTATCTCACGGTTTCGATCGGCCAGCGGATGGTCAACGCGTTGCGCGCCCACCTGTTCGACCATTTGCAGCGCCTCTCGCTTTCGTTCCATCGCCGGCGCGAAGTCGGCGATCTGATGGTCCGGATCACCTACGACACCTATTCGATTCAGACGATCGCGATGAACGGATTTTTCCCGGTCTTGTCGTCGCTGGTCCTGCTCGGCGGCATGTTCGCCGTCATGATCAGAATGGATGCGACGCTGACGCTGGTCGCGCTCGCGATAGTCCCGCTTTTGCTCCTTCTGATCATGTCGATTAGCGGACGGATCGACGCTATCGCGGGTGGCGCGCGGATCAAGGAAAGCCGCCTTTTCACCGTCGCACACAGCGCGCTCGCCGCGATCCACGTCGTGCAGGCCTTCAGCCGCGAGGGCGAATCGTACCGCGAGTTCGTCGAATCGAGCAGCGAGAGCCTGGACGCGACGCTGCGCCTCTATACTCTGCAGACGGTTTACGCCGGTGCGGTCAGCGTGCTGATCGCATGCGGCACCGCGCTGGTTATTTATCTGGGCGCGCAGCACACTTTGAGCGGACGTTTGACGATCGGCGAGCTGATCGTTTTCATCACTTACCTGGCGTCGCTCTACGCACCGGTGAATCAGATTTCGCAGACCTACGGACAGATCGAAGGCGCGAAGGCGGGACTCCGGCGATGCCTCGAGCTGCTCGCGATCGATCCCGAAATCAAAGACCGGCCCGGTGCGCACGCGCTCGGCCGCGCGCGCGGCGAGATTGAATTCGAAAATGTGGTCTTCGGTTACGAGCCCGGCCGTTCGGTATTGAAAGGCGTCAACTTCAAAGCGGGCCAGGGTGAGACCATCGCGATCGTCGGGCCGAGTGGCTCCGGAAAAACCACGATGGCAAGTCTGCTCGCGCGCTTTTACGAACCGCAGCAGGGCGCGATCAAAATCGACGGCAACGACACCCGCTACCTCACGCTCGATTCGATCCGCGGAAATATCGCGATGGTCCTCCAGCCGCCGCTGGTGCTCGGCGACACGCTGCGCGTGAACGTCGCATTCGGGAAGCCGCTGGTCGACGACTCGCAGGTCATCCGCGCGATCGAGATGGCGCGCCTCGCGCCGGTGCTCGCAAAATTTCCCGGCGGCCTCAATGAAGTACTCGGCCAGGGTGGGCACAGTCTCTCCGAGGGTGAAGCGCAGCGCGTCACGATCGCACGCGCGCTCCTCAAGGATGCGCCGATTCTAATTATGGACGAGCCGACCAGCGCGCTGGACAGCGAAACCGAATCGATGGTGCTGGCGGCCGTGCGTGAGGCGATGCGCGGACGGACCACGGTCGTTATCGCGCACCGCCTTTCGACGATTCAGAACGCCGATCGAATTCTGGTCCTGCGCGACGGCGTCATCGCCGAGCAAGGATCGTTCGATGAGCTGCTGGCCCAGGGCGGTTTCTTCAGCTACCTCTACAACATTCAGGCGTGGGGCCGTGAAGCCGCCGGCTGAAATGTTTTCACGGCTTGCTCGTGTGACGGAAATATAGATGCTGACAATTGGTCTCACTGGCGGAATCGGTTCGGGCAAAAGCACGGTCGCGAAAATCCTGGGCGAGTTCGGCGCGCCGATTATCGACGCGGACAAAGTCGCGCACACAACCTACGCGCCCGGCGGCGCGGCCTACGACGCGGTTGTCGCTGCCTTCGGCGCAACGATCCTGGCGCCCGATCGGACCATCGATCGCGGGAAACTCGGCGCGATCGTGTTCGGAAATCCGGATCGTTTGAACAAGCTCACGTCGATCGTATGGCCCGCTACCTTCCAGAGCATTCGCGCGAAGGTGGTCGATTTGCGCGCGAGCGGCGCAATGACGCCCATTATTGTCGAAGCCGCGATTCTTATCGAGGCAAATTGGCAACCGCTGTTCGACGAAATCTGGCTGGTGCGCGCCTCGCGTCAGACAGTTATCGATCGAATCGAGCGCCAACGCGGACTCAAGCCTGCCGAGACTGAGGCGCGCATCCACGCGCAACTTTCCGACCAGGAACGCGAAAAGTATGCGAGCCTCGTGATCGACAACAATGGATCGCTCGATGAACTGCGCGAAGTCCTCAACCGTGTATGGTTGGACGCTATTCGCCGGAGCGCCTAGATCCCAAGCGCGACGAGCACCGCGAACGTCACCATCTCGACCAGCGCGCATCCGCCCGCGAGCATGTAGCCCGACGCGCCGTTCATCCTGGCGCTCAGCAACAGCCGGATCGCCAGCACCGTCAGCGCGAGCGCCACGATCACAGCGAGGCCGACGTTCCGATAAAGGCCCATCGTGAGTCCGAGCGCGACTACGCTGGAGATCGCGAACTCGCGAAACGAAATGCCGCCCTCATATGGAATACCGAGGCCCCAGTGTTCCAGCGGCTTCAATCCGTAACCGATCGGCACGATCGACCATCGCGATAGCATCATCGCCATCACCAGCGCACCCGCGCGTCCCGCATTGTCGGTGATTCGCGACAGACACCAAACCTCGAATCCGAACGCGACGATCGATGCGATCGCGCCAAACGGCCCGATGCGCGTGAGTCCGGTGGAGGCTGGCCGCATCCCGCGGCGGATGACTTCGACTGTGTCGGCGATCCCGCGGTTTGCGAGCCCCAGCGAAAGTCCCGCGGCGGCCATCAGGATCGCGAGTGACCTTATGACCGGGCCGAGCGCCAGGCCGATCGCGGAATCGAAAATTGCGAGCACTACGCCGAGAATGAAACCGACCATGGGGAAAAAAACCATCGCGCGCGCGCGCTCGGCCGGACTGCCCTGCGATCTTTCATCGAGGATCGGCCACAGCGTGAGCGTCGCGACCGCCAGCACCGCTACAAATAGCAGTTCGCGCAAACTCGGGAGATTGGTTTCGGTCTCGGCTTCCATTATGGACCGAGGTGATTACAACAGGATCGCGACGGGGCTACGATAGCCGAACACTCAACCAACGATCGGGGCTGCAAGACGGCGATGAAGATACTGGTGATGGGTGCCGGCGCAGTCGGCGCATACTTCGGCGCACGACTTCGCGCGGCG
>JBGPNU010000069.1:0-12063 GCA_041487675.1 Binatus sp. (SeqCode) | reverse complement strand
CCCCGGCTAACCTACGTCATTTCCATTTCGAGTCGCGCGACTATAGCAGCATGGCGTGTCTCGCGCGCGAACTAGCGAACACCGGCCGCGCCGAAAGCCAGGCGCGAGGAAAATCTCTCGCTATGGGCCGCAGTTGCCGCCGGTGCTGCGAACTTTCGCGGTGCCGCCGTTGGCGATACAGGTCGGCGCCTGATCGTCGAAGCCGTCCGCTTCGCCTCCGCCGGTTGCCGTCGCGTTCGCGAAGCCGCCGTTTTCACATCGTGCGAAGGCAACGGAGCCTGCTCCACTGGCTTTTCCCTTGGCGTGGCACTTCCCGAACGCGTCCGCTTGGCCATTGCCGCCTCCGGTCGCGGTGGCTTTCGCGTTACCATGCGAATCACTAACGGCTTCCGCAAAGCTCTTGTTTCCCGTCGCGCTTGCTTTCGACTTACTTGTTCCGTCTTCTGAAACGGCTTCGCAAAAGCTACCGTCGGTGCCCGTGTGGAAGACGTCGCCCGTCTTCGTTTTGCACACCACTCCTCCAGCGTGCGCTCCAGCGTGTGCCTGCGCCGCTACGAATGCCAAAAGCATCGCGGTTGCGAACCCGATCATTGCCTTTCGTGGTTCCATTAGATTCCACTCCTCCCCGGCTAATCTACGTCATTTCCATTTCGAGTCGCGCGACTATAGCAGCATGGCGCGTCTCGCGCGCGAACTAGCGAACACCGGCCGCGCCGAAAGCCAAGCGCGAGGAAAATCTCTCGCTATCCGCAGTTGCCGCCGGTGCTGCGAACTTTCGCGGTGCCGGATGGTCCGGGAATGCAGGTCGGCGGCGAAGTGTCGGAGCCTTCTGCCTCGCCCCCTCCGGTTGCCGTCGCGTGCGCGAAGGTGCCGTCGTGTTCACAGACTGCTACGGCCAGAGAGGCTCCAGTGGCCTTTGCCGTGCCCTTGCACTTCCCGAACGCGTCCACTACCGCGTCGCTGCCGCCGGTCGCGGTGGCTTTCGCCTTACCATGTTCGTCAGAAAAGGCTTCCGCAAGACTGCCGCTCGATGCGGTGCTTTTTGAATGGCTTCCGGTATCCGATCCGGCTTCCGAGAAGCTGCCCCCGGTCGCGACCGCGTTGGCTTTGCCGCCGGTCGACACGTCTGCTTCAGCAACGCTTTTGGCTCCCGTTGCTTTTGACTTCGCCGTGCTTGTTCCATCTGAACTGGCGAGGCACTCGCTCCCGTCAGTGCCAAAGTGGTCGATACTGGTGGCCATCTTCTCATTGCACACCACTCCCGCTCCAGCGTGTGCCGGTGCCGCTGCGAATACCAAAAGCATCGCAGCTGCGAACCCGATCATTGCCTTTCGTGGTTCCATTAGATTCCTCTCCTCCCTGGCCAATCTACGTAACTTCCGTTTCGAGTCGCGCGACTATAGCAGTTTGGCGCGAGGTAGCGTCAAACATCGGCAAACATCGGTATGACGCGGGCGGCGCTCTCCAGGAGCGATATCTCGCTTCGAGGACCAATTTGACAATCGCGGTAGTCCAGGAGCGGGCGAGGCGTTACTGGATTACGCGCGGGGTCGGCGCCGGCGAAGCCTTGGGCGTAGCGCGGATATGTTCGAAGACGCTCTTGTTGGCGGTCGCAAGCTGACCCACGGCCGCGAGGATTCGATCCGACATCTCGTCCGCGGCGTCTTTGCCGACCCGGAACACCGACGAATCTTCGTACACTTCGCCCGGTAATCGGTCCGCATAGATCGTAAATGCAACCGACACCGCCGACATGGCGCCGGAGAGTTTTTTGTCGATGCCGGGGAGTCCATCCCATAAATCCACGCACCAGAAGTGGACTCCGATCCCGTAGGCGTCGGGATGTTCCACCAGCCGGTATGCGGCCGAATCGTGAACTTTGGTCTTGAAGTCGGAGCAGAAATTCTGGCCGACCGGATCGGAGCAATGGCAATCCGCGAAGACACTGAGGCGGCTGTCGTCGCCCGCACTTTTTGCCGCGGCGGGAACGATCAGGATGCTCAGCACCAGTAGCCCGATTGAAAGCGCAAATTTTGGATTCAAATTCTTATTACTCTTTGTACGTGGCAATCCACCAGGTGTTTCCATACGAATCCTTGATGCCCATTCGGTTACGCCACACCTCTTTTTTGGCAAGGCGACATCGTATCCGCCGCGTGATAGTATTCGGCGATTATCAACCAGAGGGAGTTTGAACATTATCCGCATGCTAGTCATCTCGAATAACTCGGCGCGCCGCGGTTTTGAATCTCCGCGGCATATCGTCCCAGCTATTTTCGCCGCCGCACTCGTTTGTATCGCGCTCGCCGCGCCGCGCGCATCGGCAGACGATTCGAAAACGGTAGTTGCAACGGTCGGCGATCACAAGATCACCGAGCAGGACCTCGATCAGAAGGTCAAGCCGCAAATCGATCAGTTGCGCTCGGCGCTTGCCAAACGCGTGGATGATCTGATTCGCGACAAAACCTTCGACCTCAAACGCAAAACGCTCGAATCGATGGCCGACGACTATCTGATCTCGCAAGCCGCGCAGCAGCGGAAGCTAAGCGTCGATGACTACGTCAAGAAAGAGTACGCCGGCGCATCCGGCGTGACCGAAGCGGCCGCGAAGAAATATTACGATCAGAACAAGTCGCCCAATGCGACCCCGTTCGATCAGATCAAGCCGCAACTGATGGAGATGATGAACCGGCAGGCGCTGATCGAGCGGCTCCGCAAGACCGCGCCCGTGAAGATCATGCTCGAGCCGAAGCGCCTCGCCGTGGACAGCAGCGGCCATCCTTCGCTCGGGAAAAAGGACGCGCCGATCACGATCGTCGAGTTCACCGACTTCCAGTGCCCATTCTGCCGCGCTACCGAAAGCACGGTTAAGCAGCTGCGAACCAAGTATGGCGACAAGATTCGCCTCGTGCACATGGACTTTCCGCTTTCGTTTCATTCGCACGCGCTCGATGCCGCGAAGGCCGCGCGATGCGCGAACGATCAGGACAAGTTCTGGCAGTTCCATGACTCTCTGTTCGCCAGCCAGGGCAAGTTGTCGCCCGCGGACCTGAAAGCGACTGCGAAGACATTGGGACTGAACACCACTGCGTTCGACGCGTGCTTCGACAAGGGGAAGCATGAGGATGAAATAAAAAAGGACGTCGCCGCGGGCGAGAAGCTCGGCGTCGATGGAACTCCGGCGTTTTTTATCGACGGACGCCCGCTGGTCGGGGCGCAACCGCTGCCTCAGTTCGAGCAGATTATTGACGATGAATTGTCTTCGGGCGGGGTGAAGCAGGCTTCCGCTCATTAGATCTTGATCGACAAAGCTGTGTCTGCGCCGCCCAACGCTAAAGCTCATCTGCCGGGGCCGTCGCAAGAGCTTGATGTCGCGCAAAGACAGTAATGCGGCCCCCGGTCAGGTGGAGCGCCTGGTTAGGCCGAGGCCTTAGCAGCGGTGAACAAGTTCACGATCTCTTCCGTCCGCCGTACCCGGCCGAAGACATAACCAAAGGTCAGGAGCGCGGCCTGGTGCATCTCTACGCTCATCTCAGTGCAGGCGTCTTCGGCGACCATCACCCGAAACCCGCGGTCCGCGGTTTCGCGGGCCGTTTGCGTGACACAGACGGCGGTGGTCAAGCCGCAGACGACGAGAGAGTTGACCCCCAGGTTGTGAAGAGTCTGATCCAGCTTGGTGGAATTGAGCGGACCGCTGGAAGTCTTGTTGAGCACCATCTCCCCGGACAGCGGGGCCACGCTGTCGTCGATCTGCCAGCTCGGGTCGTTCACTGGCGGGCAGACCCGTCGGCCGAGCAGCGTCAGACCGAGCTGGTCGAAATCCCTCATCCATTCGGGGAGATCGCGGCCATCCTCCATGTTACAGCCAGCCCCCAGAAAGATCACCGGCAGACCCCGGGAACGAAATGCGCGCTGCAGGCGCTGGATGTTGCCCAGCACGGTGGATTTAACTCTCTCGAAGTAGCCGGCGGTGAGTCCGGGCACCATCTTTTCGATGACCTGCGCGAAAGGATATTCGGGCCTGGCGAAGTAGCGTTGCACGTCAACGACAATCAGCGCGGACTTCAGCGGATCGATCGTGATCGGCGCCTGATCCTTGATGCGGAGGAGTTCCCGAACTTTCTCGTGGTCAGTCATGCCGGGTGTGTTTCCTTCGAGAGTAGAGGTCCTTCACCATCGTGCCTCGATTGGTCTGACTATCCTAATCGACTGACATTTCACAAGCGCCGGCATTTGCAGTTGGTCGCAGCGCATCACGCGGCGCGGAAATGGTTTTTCAAGCGCGCGATGTTTTTAAGGCGCAGTTGCACGGCATTTGAGGCAATCGGCGGCGGCGCTTGCCTTCGTGAGCGGTTTCCCTTTAACATTACGATCAACATTGATCAATTTATCAGAGATACCGACGGGGTCAGCGGTTTTTATGACGATTAGCTTTCCTTCGACCGAATATTTCGAGGCGCTGAAGGCGCAGATGGCAGCGAACGAGGAAAAGTTCCGCCGCCTCGGTTTTATCGACACCAAGTTCGGGGTCAGCGTCGGCGCCAATGGAACGCCCCGCAACTTTGTCCTCGAGTTCGAAGTTTTCGATTTGAAGGATGTGCGCGAGGTCCCGAAAATCGATCCCAAGCAGGTCGATTTCACGATCGAGGGCGACTCGCGCGTGTGGCGCGAGATGATCGAAAACATCAAGCGCAACGGCGAGGCCGACTCCGCACACGACATCAACACGCTCGCCCATTTCGGCGAGCGGCTCAAGATCGTTTACGACGACCCCGACGGTCACGACAAACTGTACCGCTTCATGGAATCGATCCAGGAATTTTTCGATCTCTCGAGCAAGATCGAAGTGAGTTTCTAACCAGGCGCGGAGGCGCGGCGACGATGTCATATCTTTCGACCACCAACTTCACCGAAGACAAGAACTTCATCGACAAGTGGCTATATACGATCAGGACCGGCGAGATGGACCTGTCGTGGATGAAGGCAGTCACCGAGAAAATCAGTCCCGAGGAAGCCAATCCGCGCCGCGGACTGACCTATCGTGACCTCAACCTCGGGAGCTATGGCTACACCGACATACCCGAGAAGGTTCGCGCCAATCGATCTTACGCGCCGCGCGGCGCCGCGATTCCCGACGGCGTGCCCGACGCGCAGCCGTGGGTCTCGCGCAAGAGCGAACTGTGGGCGTTCAACACGGAGAGCTATTACGAGGAAGCGGTCAGCCGACAGTGGAACGCGACCACCGACATTCCATGGGAGCGGCTGGAAGGCGTCGAGATGTCGGAGGTGACCGGCAAGGCGCTCTCGCAACTGATGACGTTCCTGACCGAAGTCGAGATGATCGCGACCGATACGCCGGCGATGTGGCTGCCGCGGCTGAATCCCGACTTCATCGAGGTCCGCGCGTTTATCGCGTCGCAGGCGATGGATGAGGCGCGCCATGCCGAGGTCTTCCGCAAGCGCGCGCTCACCACCGGATGGGGTCTGATGCAGGCGAGCCCGATCAACGAGATGGCGCTGAAGCATCTGCGCGACGCCGATTCGTTCAGCGAAATGTCGGTCGCGCTGCACCTGGTCGCGGAAGGCAACATCCTGACGCTGTTCCGCTTCAGCGAATATCTATCGCCCACCGACGTGGACAAGAAAATTTTCCGGCTGGTGATGCAGGATGAAGCGCGTCACGTCGGCTACGGCATGCAGCACTTCAAGTACGTGCTCGAGCACTTCCCTGAAAAACGCGAAGTCCTGCACGCGCATCTCGACGAGGCCGAAAACATCTCGTTCGCCGGGGCGGCCGCGACCGAGCTGACCGAGGCGTTCATCATCCTGGCCGGCGGCGGTCTCAAGAAAGAGAACATCGAACAGGGAATCAAGATAACGACCCAATTCAACCTGAAGCAGATGCAGGAGCATTTCGAGCGCCTCGATAAGTGCGGGATGCCCGAGCGCAAGGAACGCTCCAAGCTTTACAAGATGTACGAGATGGGCCGCGCGGCAGCCGAAGCCGCCGGAATCAAGCTCTGAGGCAATTGTCGAAGTGGCATTTTACGCGGACAAGGATTACACCGAGGACGCCAGCATCCTCGAAGCCGCAAACCAGGTGATGCAGGGCAACCTGTCGCTGCATTGGTACGCGGCGAAGACCGAGCGCATCAAGGGGCATGCTTCCAACCCGCGCCGCGGTCTGACCTATCAGGACCTCGACATCGGAAGTTACGGCTACACCAATATCCCCGAGAACGTGCGCAACAGCCAGTCGATGGTTTCGCGGGGGAGCGAAAAAGTCGGCAAGCTGCCCGACATGGGCTACGTCGTCAATCGCAAGTCCGACGTGTGGTCCGACAACGTCACCCAACTTTACGAGGAATCGAAGGCGCGGCGCTGGGTGCCCGCGACGGATATACCGTGGACGGAACTTCACGCGCATCCGCTCGGTCACGAACTCGAAATTGCATGCGCGCAGCTCTACACGTTTCTGCAGGAATGCCAGCTCGTGTCGATGGATTTTCCTTCCAAATGGGTCGCACTGATCAACCAGGATTTCCTCGAGCAAAAAAGCTGGATGTGCGCGCAGATGCTCGACGCGTCACGCCTGCTCGAAGCGTTTCGCAAGCGCGCGTTGTACGGCGGCACCGGGCTCGGGCGCGCGAGCGCAACCGCGGAGCAGGGCCTCAAGGAATGGCTGTGGGCGGATAAGTTTCCGCAAGGCAGTGTGTCGATCAACCTCTCGCTGGCGGGTTTCCTGCTGGTCGTCTATCGGCAGATCGCGGCGTTCGCGCCGAGCAAAGTCGATCGCGCGATCATGGGCTTTGCGATGCAGGACGCGGGACGCCAGGTTGACTACGGACTCGGCCAGCTTCGCTATCATCTGAAGCATCGCCCGCTCGAAGTGGATGCGATGGAGGAATATCTCGACGATACCGAGCATGCGCTGGTGGGTCTGATCGGAAGTCCCGAGCTGCTGGAGCCGATGATCATCATGTGCGGCGGCGGGCTGGAAAAAGCGCAGGTCGATAAGGGACGCGTCGCGACGGCGAAGTTCATCCGGCTCGTGGTGCGCGAGTATATGGAGCGTATCGCCGCGGCGGGCCTCCCCGGTCATTCAGGACGCAGCCGCATCCCGGCGATGATCGATCGGATCTCGGCGCCTGCGTAAGTCCCAAATCGAAGACCCTATTTTCTGCGATCTGCGGCACTGCTAGTCTGTTCGGATGCCAAATCGCAGCTCCTCGCTGATTGCCGGCGCGGCGGTGTCGCCGGAATGTTCCGATCGGGTGGCCGAAGCTCCCGACGAACCCGACCAACCTGGGCGCGGCTTCCTCGCGCGTCTCTCGCGACGGATATTTCCGCCGACGGCGCTGGTGCGCTTTCTGGGCTACGTGCGGCCGCATCTGTGGCTGGTGGCGGGCGGCTCGGCGATGGGAATTTTGAAATTCACGCTGCCGCTCGCGTTCCCGCTCGCATTTAAATATGTTTTTGACGTTTTGCTGGTTCCGCAGCCCCGGCTGGAGCGCGTGAACCAGATGATCGATCGATTCTGCGCTGCAATCGCGGCGACTCTCCACTTAGGCTCCGGTTCCGCCGCCAAGCTCGAGGCTTTGACCGCCGCGCTGTTCGTGCTTTTCCTCGCGCAAGCGATTGCGACTTACTACCGCAATTACTGGGCGAGCACGGCGGGCCATCGCCTGATCTTCGACCTTCGTTACGCGCTCTATCTTCACATGCAGCGGCTGTCGCATTCGTTTTTCGATCGCACCACTTCGGGCGCCGTGGTTTCGCGATTTATTTCCGACATCTCGATGGCGCAAAATTTTGTCGGCTCGGCGATGATCAACATCTGGATGGACGGCGTGTCGCTCGGCTTCGTGGTCTGGCTGCTGTTCTATCTCAACACGCGGCTGGCGTGGATTTCGCTGATAGTCATTCCATTTTACGTCGCGGTAATCAGGATCCTTTCGCCCCGAATCAAGGAGACCAGTCACGACCTTCAGGAGGTGGTGGAGGAATTTTCCGGCGAGCTGCAGGAGCGCGTTGCGGGAATCGCGACGGTGAAGTCTTTTGCGCGCGAGGCCGACGAGGCCCGCCGTTTCCACCAGCGGACCACCGAGCTTTACGATTTGACGATCGAGAGCGTGAAACTCTCCTCGACCCATCAGATGTTCACCGAGATCATCTCGCGCAGCGCGCCACTGCTCGTGATCTGGGCGGGCGCACTGATGATCATGAACGGGAAGATGACCATCGGAACCGTGGTGGCGTTCTTCGCGTTCCTCGGCGCGCTATACCTGCCGCTGCAGCGATTCTCCGAATTGTCGATAATCGTCGCGAGCTCGCTTGCTGCGATCGAGCGTATCTTCCAGTTCTTTGACGAAACGCCCGAAGTGCACGATGCGCCCGGCGCGATGGCGCTCCTTGTGACCAGCGGCCGGGTCGAGATCGAGCATCTCGGATTCGGCTACAAGCCGCTCGATGGCGGACCGGTTCGAACAATTCTCCACGATGTAAACCTGGCCGTGCCGGCCGGGACGACGGTCGCGCTGGTCGGACGCTCGGGCGCCGGCAAGACCACGCTCGCGGCTTTGATTCCGCGCTTTTACGAACTCGGCGCGGGCCGGATCTTGATCGACGGCGCCGACATCTCGACCGTGACGCTCAAGTCGCTGCGGGACTCGATCGGTATCGTTCCCCAGGACGCCATCCTGTTCAGTGCGTCGATACGCGAAAACGTGCAATACGGCCGCCCGGGCGCTGCCGATGCGGACCTGTGGCGCGCGCTCGAGCAGGCCAACATCCGCGATTTCGTCGAATCGCTGCCGGACAAGCTGGGTACGATGATAGGCGAGGGCGGTGTCCGGCCTTCGACCGGTCAGCGTCAGCGCCTGGCGCTCGCGCGGGTGTTTCTGAAAAATCCGCCGATTCTGATCCTCGATGAGGCGACTTCAGGACTCGATTCGGAGGTCGAAAACCTGATCCACGACGCGGTGCGGCGTTTGATGAAGGGCCGGACCTCGTTCCTGATAGCGCATCGGCTCGCGAGCGCGGTCGATTCAGATGTGATCGTCGTGCTCGATCGCGGCGAGGTGGTCGAGGTCGGCGGACATGCCGAGCTCGTGAAGCGCGCCGGAGTTTATGCGCAACTCTTCAACGAGCAGACCCGCAAGCTGCGCCTCACACCCGGCCATATAGCGCGGGTTCCTGGTTCGCTGAGCCCCGCGAATAAAAGCGCCAGCGCCGAATGATTGGTAGTGGATGAGTTTGATGTGAGAGGCGCGTGGGGTATGCTCGCGACCATGCTGTTCATGGTGATTGAACGCTTCAAAAATGGCGATGCCAAGGCTGTTGGCGAGCGGTTCAGGCGCAGCGGTCGAATGCTGCCCGAAGGTGTCAGCTACCATGCGAGCTGGGTAGATTCGACGGGCGCGCGATGTTTCCAAGTCATGGAAACATCGCGTCCGGATTTGCTGACGACTTGGGCCAGCCGATGGGATGACCTTATCGACTTCGAATTCGTTCCTGTCCAGACCTCCGCCGACTTCTGGGCCACGGCGCGGTTCCAAGAAGCCTAGTCGAAACTGACCCATTACCGAATGATTCATCGCACCGAGATGATTTCGCGCGCGTCGTCACATGGGTCGTTGGTCGCCCCTTACGCCGAGGCGCAGGTGCATGACTAGTCAGAGTTTCAAAATCGCATAGATGAACAAGGCGAAGAAAATCGCGGCGACTATCGCGACCTGAACCAGGATCGCGTTTTTGCTCATCGCCGGCCCCAGGGTTCGATCGCTGGTCTGGTATTTTACGATGATTGGTCCGCCGGCCTGCTGACCTGAGGAACCGAGTGGCACTGCTGAATTCGCAGTTGGGTTCGTAATTGACAGCACACTAATCCGCTCGCCGACTCGACGGAGCCACGCCTCATACACGGCGGCGCTGACGAACTGATTGGTGAATACACTCATCTCACCCAACCCCCCCCTCGGGTCGTCAAATGTTGCTCGGCTGAACCCGACAAGAACCCGAACTTACATGCTCGAAGCTAGTCCGCGCGCGAGTTTCAAGTCAATTGAGTTTATACCCCTGTTAGCTACTGAGTCGCCGGTTGGTGATTTCTGGCTATTGGTATGGGTAAAAGATGTAGAAAAGTATCGATAGCCCGCAGAGCATCCAGAGTCCGGCGTGGACTTCGCGCCGCCGTCCCGCAGCCAGCTTGAACAACGGATAAAGGATCAGCCCGGCTGTGATTCCAACCCCGATGTTGTAAGTGAAGCTCATCAGCGCGATCACGGTGAAGGCTGGAATCAGTTCCGTGTAGTCGTCGAAGTCTATCTTGAGCACTGGGGTTACCATCATTGCGCCCACGATGATCAGCGCCGGCGCGTAAGCTGCCGGAGGTATCGCGGCAACCAGCGGAGCAAAGAAGAGCGACATCCCAAACAGCGCCGCGACGACGACCGCGGTCAGGCCGGTGCGCCCGCCTACCTGCACACCCGACGCAGATTCGATGTACGCGCCGGCGGTGGTGGTGCCCGCGAGCCCGGCGAACATCGTCGCAATCGCATCGGCGAGCATCGGCCGTTCGATCTGCGGCAAGCTGCCGTCCGCGTCGAGAAATCCCGCGCGCGCCGACAGTCCTATCAGCGAACCCATCGTATCGATCAACGCCATTACGAAGATCGACAGCAGCACGCCAAAAAAACCGACGCTCAATGCGCCACGAAAGTCGAGTTTCAGCATGATGGGCGCGGGATTCGGCGGGATGCTGAGCCACGCTGCGGGCGGCTTGGCGACGCCGGTTGCGAACGCAATCGCCGCGGCGATCAGGATGCCCAGTAAAATCGCGCCCGGCACGCGGCGCAACATCAAGACCGCGATCAGCACGAAGCTCAGCACCGCGATTTCTGCCGATGGCGTCGCGAGATTGCCCAGTCGTACCGGCGCGCCCGGCATGCCGACCGTGACGATTCCGGATTCGTTCAATCCGATGAAGGCGAGGAAGAGACCGATCCCGACGCTGAAGCTATAGCTAAGACCCGGCGGGAGTGCTTCGACCATCCATTGCCGGATGCGCGCCACCGTCAACAACGTGAACATCACGCCGGCCAGAAAGACCGCAGCCATCGCGGTCTCCCACTTATATCCGAGCACCTTTACCACCGTGTACGCGACGAATGCGTTCTCGCCCATGTACGGCGCGATCGCGAACGGCCGATTTGCATAGAGGCCCATGAGGAGCGTTCCCAGCATCGCGGTCATAATCGTCGCGACCATCGAGGGGCCCTCGGGGATGCCGGCGGTTTTCAGGATCGCGGGGTTGATCGCGATGATGTAAGACATCGTGACGAACGTTGTCACGCCGGCGAGCACCTCGCGTCTGACCGTGGTGCCCGCTTGTTCCAGTCCGAAGAAACTTGCTATTCGCCGGTTCATCTATGATGCGTCCCTCCCGCATCGCTCTGATTACCCTGTCGCGACGTCGGTCCGCGGCCGGAATGCGTGCGAGTGAGGTTTGGTATATAAACGAACCAATCGCGAGCGGCCACTCACGCATGCATCCGCCGGATTCGACGATTCTCGTCGCGGGCAGAGAGTAGATGAAGGAAGAGAAAAATGCGAAAGCCGACGAGCTGAAGCCGGCGCCTGAAACGCCGCCGGCAAAGCCTTCGGCGGCAAAGGCCTCGATCACACTCGCGGTGGACATCGGTGGAACCGGAATCAAGGCGGCGGCGCTCGATCAAAAGGGCAAGATGATCTCCGAGCGCCAGAAAATCAAGACGCCGCACAACGCGACGCCGAAAAAGGTTATCGCGATAATCGCGAAACTCGCGAAGATGGCCGGCGCGGGCGACCGCGCGTCCGCAGGCTTCCCCGGCGTGGTCAAGAACGGCGTGGTTTACACGGCCCCGAACCTCGGCAAGGGATGGAACAACTATCCGCTCGAGGCCGCACTGAAAAAAAAGCTTCGGATGCCGGTGCGAATCGCCAACGACGCGGACGTGCAGGGCCTCGGATGCGTTTCCGGTCACGGCGACGAATTGGTGATCACGCTCGGCACCGGATTTGGAT
>JBGPNU010000068.1:0-12189 GCA_041487675.1 Binatus sp. (SeqCode) | reverse complement strand
GCCTCGTTCCAGTTGAGAATCCAGAACAGGAGCAGCAGTGTGATCGTGCCCATTCCCGCCATCACCTGGCTCTCGCACAGTGACGATATGAAAATGCCGCACGCGATAAACGCGCATCCGATCAGGAATAACCCCAGGTAGCCGGCGACCAGCGGAAACAGCGGAAACGAATGCACGCCGTACAGGAAGATCGGATAGAGCATCGTCAGCACCAGCATCATGAAGAAGATCGCGACCGAGGCGAGGTACTTGCCGCCAAGCACTTCGCCGTCGCGCAGCGGATAAGTGTAGAGCAGCTCGATGGTGCCGAGTTTTCGCTCTTCCGCAAACAGCCGCATCGTGATGAACGGCAGCGTCAGCAGCAGGCAGAGCCGGATGTCGGAGAACAGCAACGACCAGTAGTTCTGCATGATATCGTGCGCGAAGGCGATCGTGACGAAGAACACAAGATCGGTGTAGGCGTAGTAGCCGGCCAGCACCAGGAATACGCCCGAAAGTACATAGACGAGCGGGAAAGCGAAGTACGAGCGCAATTCCTTGCGCGTCACCGCGAGCATCCGGCCGATCGAAAAGCCCGTTCCCGCGGCGCGAATCGCGGCGCGGCGCGTGTCGGTGGCGGAGCGTGCCGCGTCGAGTGTGGCTGCACCGTTAGACATCGATTACCTCAACCCACATTGAACTCTGGACGCCGCTAGACCCGCTCTTCCTTGGTGACCAGACGCATAAAGAGATCTTCAAGGCTGAGCGCCACCGGCTTTATCTCGAGCAGGTTCCATCCGTGCTGAACGACGCACGCGGCCAGCGCGGAGCGGATTTCGTCGCCGTGACCACTCGAGTAAGCGACAAATGAGCAGAGCCCGGTGGCGCCCGGGTCAACCGGACGATCTTCCAGCCGCTCGACAAAATTTACCGCGGTCAATGCCTCTCGCACCGCGTGCGACGGTCCAGCGACCGTGATGAAAGTCTGGTCGGTTCCCTGCAGTCTGGCGGTGAGTTGCTCGGGGGTGTCCTGCGCGACGATTCGGCCGCGGTCGATGATCACGACGCGCCGGCAGGTCATGTTGACCTCGGGCAGGATATGGGTGGAGAGCAGCACGGTCGAGCGGCCGGCGAGCGAGCGGATCAGATCGCGGATTTCGACCACCTGGCGCGGATCGAGTCCTACCGTCGGCTCGTCGAGAATCAGCACTTCGGGATCGCTCAGGATTGCCTGCGCGATTCCGACCCGTTGCCGGTAACCCTTCGAGAGCTTGCCGATAAGCTTGCGGCGGACGTCCTTGAGCCCGCAGGTATCCAGCGAATATTCGATTCGATCGCGGGTGGTCTTCGGATCGATCTCACGCACGCGCGCGCCGAACTCCAGCAGCGCATCGACGCTGAGGTCGGGATACAGCACCATATTTTCGGGCAGGTAACCGACCCGCCGGCGCGTTTCCAGCGAATGCTCCGCGACGTCGAGGCCGCCGATCAGCGCGCGTCCCGAAGTCGGCGGGAAAAATCCGGTCAGGATTCGCATGATCGTCGTCTTGCCGGAGCCGTTGGGACCCAGCAATCCGATGATTTCGCCCTTCTCGACTTTGAAGGATACGTGGTTTACCGCAAGCGTGGCGCCGAAATACTTGGTTAGCTCCTGGACCTCTATCATGAAGCCTGCTTTAGCCCCTGGCGTGGTGAAATTCAGCGCTCCCCACGGTCATAGGCGCGGGGGTATCGTGCATGGTTCAATTTATTGCAATAACGCCCGATCAGAAAGATGCGATCAACGCGCATTTTAGGAACGCCGGAGCAAGGAAGTCAATTCGGTATTTTCGCCCGAGCAGGTGCTCAAAAAAACACCGCTCGCCGACGCCGATGCGCACCGGTGGCGCGCGCTCGGCGGCCGCAGCTATCTTCAAACGAGACGCGCCGGGGACGTGGAAACGGGGCTATATAAAAGATGGCAAGAATACTGATCGGCGGATTGGTCGTCGCGATAATCGCGGCACTGTTGTTCTTTCTCTATGCGGGGGTTTATCGGACTCGCAACCAGGCGCAAGAGCAGCAGATCTCGGAGCTAAACAATCAGTTGAACAAGCTTCAGAATGAAAATGAGCAACTGAAGACCGCTCTCGCGAAAGTGCAGGCCGAGGGGACCACTCTCGCCGCGCAGAACGAGGAAATGCGCAAAGCGATCGCGTCGTTCAAAGCAACCGGCAAGCTGCCGCCGAGTCTGCCCCCGGCCAAGTAGCAGGGGCCAGACCCCTGCACTGATCACGATTCCTTTTTTTCGGCTGGCGGCCCGAGCATGAAGCGCTGCCATTCCTGCAGGAAACTTAAGGTGCGCAAATCGGTCATTCGATCCAGATAAACCTCGCCCTTCAGATGATCGGTCTCGTGCTGAATCACGCGTGCGTGAAAATCCGACGCGACAATTTCGAGCGGCTCGGCGTTGCGTCCGAGCGCGGTGACCCGCAGCTGCTTGAATCGCGGCACCCGGCCGCGAAGATCCGGAACGCTGAGACATCCCTCCCACTCCTCGACGATCGTCCGGTCGAGAATCGTCACCAGCGGGTTGATCAGCACCGTCAGCGGCACGCTCGGCATGTCTGGATAGCGAGGATTATCGTGGACTTCGAGCACGGCAAGCTGAATCGCGAGATGAATCTGCGGGGCGGCCACGCCGACGCCATTGTACTCGTGCATGGTCTCGACCATGTCGTCGATTAGCTTCTGAAAATCATGGCTCAAAATCCGTTCGGGCGGCACCGGGCTCGCCGCGGTCCTTAGCGACGGAAATCCGAGACGCGCAACTTTGAGAATCATAACCTGGCCTCACTTTGGCTGTCGTGGACAAAAGGAAACGGATTGTAGCGCCACCCCCTCGCCACGTACACTTCCACCCACTGTCTGGAGCCCTGATTTGCCACCAGGATTCTCGCCACCGATTAGGACCGTTTTGCACCCATGAACCGGCCGCTGCTGTCCAACCTGAACCCTCGCAACCTGTTGGTGGCAGTGCTCACGGCTATCGTATTCGCATTCACGATCGTGTGGGTCTCAATTCCCGCGCGCGCAGGCTCGGGCGGTAACGCATCTGGATCGACGGCTCCCACGTCGTGTCAAGCGATCATCGTGGATCGGACCGCGGTCGTCGATCCGATGAAACTGCCTCCCCCGGCATTGGAGATACCTCGGCACTCGATGCCGCTGCGGATGCGGGATCCGGTCGCGTATCGCAAAATAAAAGCCGCGATGGCGAGCGGCTCGATACTCCCCGAGGTTCCATCGGTGCTCTCGCTTCCGCTGGCGACCGCGCCAACCGTCCTCGCCAACTTCATCGGGTTGGCGGCGGAGGAAAGTTGTGGTGGATGCGAGCCGCCTGACACCCAGGTCGCCGCGGGACCGAATCATGTGTTCGAGGCCGATAACGTCGAGGGACGAATTTTCAACAAGACCGGAACTGTTCTGCATTCATTCGGCCTCAACGGCCTTTTCAACCTCGACGCAGCCCTGTTCACCAGCGATCCGAAAATTCGTTACGACACAATATCCGGCCGATGGTTCATCTCGATGCTGTCGTTCGATACCAGCGACCCCACAACCGCAAAGAAAGGTGAGTTCGACCTGGCGGTTTCCACCAGCTCGGATCCGACCCAGCCCTTCAACATCTATTCGTTCCAAACCCCCGGCAGCTTTCCGGACCAGCCTTCGCTGGGTTTCAACGACGACAAGGTCGTCACCGGCGCGAATTCCTTTTCGTGCAGCCCCGACTGCAATGCCGGCGGTGAAGAGGGCAGCGAGTTCGTCGTGTGGAACAAGGCCGACCTGCTGTCGAACCAAAGTGTGTCGACAGATTTTTTTTCGCCGCCGCAGGACTCAACCGATCTCCCAATCATGCCCGCGAAGAGCCGCTCGTCAACCTCGACGCTCTTCATGGCTTCCGCGCTGGGCAAGAGCATGACGATCTGGTCGCTGACCGGAGTTCCGGGAGTCGGCGGCGGCACCAGCGTCGCGACTAAACAGGTGGCGATCAACACTCTCGATGTTCCGCCTAACGCGAAGCAGAAAGGCTCGACCAAACTCATCAATACGGGTGACTCGCGGCTGCTGGATACGGTTTATCGCGACGGCAAGTTCTGGTCCGCCGCAACCTCAGCGTGCACGCCTGCAGGGGACAGCGTACAGCGGAGCTGCATGCGTTACATCGAAGTGCTGACCGAGGGCCTCAGCGTGAAACAGGATTTCGACTTCGGCGCCAAGGCGGCCTACGACTACTACCCTTCGGTCGATCTCGACAGCTCGGACAACCTGATCACTTCGTTCAGTCAATCGTCGAGCAACGAATTTGCGTCGGCATTCATTGCGGCGCGGCTTGATAGCGATCCAATCAACGCGCTTGGGACGCCGGTGTTGTTCAAAGCCGGATTGGCGGCGTACAAGGGAAATCGATGGGGCGATTATTCGGGCGCCGGCATCGACCCCGCCGATGAAAGCGTGATTTGGTTGGCGGCGGAATATTCCGCCACCGGCGTCAACCCTGCCTGGGGGACTTGGATAGCGAAGGCGCGCGTGGCTAACGGCCCGAGCCCGACTCCGACTGCCACCGGTTCGCGGACTCCGACTGCGACCCCGACCGCAACACCGACCGCCACCTCCACCGGTGCCACGCCGACCGCGACTCCTACCGCGACGCCAACTGCGACTCCTACGCCGCCCTTCGGCCGGATGCGCATAAGCACGAATCATCGGGACTTCGGCAAGGTGAAGGTTAATTCGATGAAGAGCCTATCCTTCAAGGTGAAGAATTCGGGCAAATTCAATCTGCAGGTGACGATCGGAACGCTGGTCGCGCCATTCGGCGTGGATGGCAGTGGGACTTTCGCCATTCCCAAGGGCCGCAGCAGGACCGCAACGGTTACTTTCCAGCCGATCGCGACCGGCGCCGCTTCACAAACCCTGCGTGTCACCAGCGACGACCCGAAGCATCCGTCGAAGAGCGTCCACGTGAACGGGGTTGGAAAATAAACGCGCGACTTGGGGCGTGCGTCACTTGGCCAGCGAAGCGCCAAGCGCCTGCTGCTTCTCGCGCATGATGCTGACAAGTTTGTCGTAACCGTCGTTGTTGAGAACGCGGTTGAATTGATTTCGGTAGTTCGCAATCACGCTTATCGCGTCGAGCGCGATGTCGTAGATCTTCCACTCGTTGCCATCGCGGCGCATCAGGTAGTTGACCTGGATGGGATTGTTGCGGTCCTTGAGCACGACCGTGCTGAACACTTCCGCATAGTCGGGCCCGTCGGTCGTTTCCTTGTTGAACTGGATCAAGGAAGACTGGATTTGCTGGTCAACTTTCTCCACCGAGTACTGTTCTATCCGCGAGAGATACGCATCCTCGATGAACGCGGTGAAAAGCGGTACAAACTCGCTCTTTTGCGCGGGCGTAAAATCGCGCCAATGGTAGCCCACCGCCGATCGCGCCATCTCATGGAAATCGAACCGGGTCTCGGCGATCGTGCGTAGTTTCTGTTCGCGATCCGCCGCCGCGATCTGCCTGTCCTTGAAGACGACGAACGTCTGATCGATCACCGACCTGACTGACGCCATCGGATCAGCCGCTGAATCCGGCAAAGCTGCGCGAGCCATCGATGGCCCCGCGGCATTGCTCGCCAGCAGCGCCGCGATCGCGATCGCCGCGAACGTGACCGAACGAATAGTTTCAAATGTACGACGGATCATTGGCTCGAGTATTATCCGGCGCATACCAGCCAATCCATCCAGGAGGGCGGGTTTTCGTAGATTTGCTTCGTCGCCAAGGGTGGCGATGCGTTCGGGCCGGGCAGATTGCTAGCTTTGCAGCGCGGGTCCGTTCTTGAATTGTTTGCGATCGTCTTCGTCGCCATCGGCGGGCCGGCGCAGACAGATCTCTGCGAGCCATCGGGTGGTAACGCTATCCGATAGAGCAACGCCTCCGGTGTCCACCGCCCAGGTCCGGCTATTGATCGTAGTCTGATTGAAAATCCTGCCGCAACTTCTGCAGGTGAAGGCCAGCCGCGAGCCGCCTCCCGGCGCGATCGATTCGATGGTGCGAACCTTCCAATCGTGCGTTCTCCACGGCGCCAACCCTTCCACCTGCATAATCAAACTCCTGCTTGAAACTGTTTCAGCGCGGGCCGGCTCTGAAGCCGCGTCGGCCCCGCCAATTGATTCCGCTACGCGGTTCCGTTGCTGGTCGAGCGCTTGACGCGAGCGCGCCGTTTGCGCTCGCCGCGATATTTCTGGGCGCCGGGCTCCTGCGGACGATATGGATCGACCTGGATTTTGCGGCCTTCCAGTTCTGTACCGCTGAAATAAACCGCCGCGTTGATCGCGTCCTCGACCTCGATCATTTCCACGAAGCCGAAGCCCCTGGAACGGCCGGTGACTTTGTCGGTGATCACCAACGCACCGCCGACTCGTCCGATCTTGGAGAAGAGCGCCTTCAGATCATCACGCGTAACAGATTCGGCGAGATTTCCTACGTATATTCTGGGCACCGGGCCTCCTGCTCTGACTTGCGAAAGCCTGCCTGCTCCCGGACTGGGAGTTCATAAAAGACAAATCGAAAAATTGCAGGGGATCGCGAACTAATCGAACTAGTCCACCTAATCGATCGGCAAGCCCCTGAAAACAACTGAGCGGGCCGCGTGGGCCCGCCCAGTCTCGATCAATTTACCAGCGGCCGCCGCCCCCACCGCCGCGATTGTCGCCACCGCCGCGCCGGTTGCCACCACCGCCACCGCCGCCGCCGAAGCTCGATTCGCGGGGCTTGGCCTCGCTAACCTTGATATTTCTACCCTTCAGATCCGTGTCATTCAGGGTCTGTATCGCCTTGGAAGCATCTTCCGCATTCGCCATCTCGACGAAGCCGAAGCCCTTCGATTGGCCGGAAAATTTATCCGTGATTACTGCGACACTTTGAACCTGGCCTGCTTGTGAAAACAGTTCTTCCAGATCGCTATTGGATACCGAGTAGGCCAGATTGCCTACGTACAATTTGCTGGGCATTTTCGCCCTCCGTAAGTAATGTGCCGGGAAGCTCTCGTACAGAAAACCCGGGCCAATTCCCGGGCTTAGAGAAAGGAACAATCCGAGCGTTAGGTTCTAACATACGCTATTTCGCCTCCCGAGGATAGAGGCATCCGACAACCCGATCGCGCCCTAATCAGGGCACTAAATATACTTGACTCACCACAAGTATATCAGTGCCTCAATTTGAATCACTCAGAACTGTTCTTTACAGGACACCATTCCGTTGGCCTTCTTTCGACCTCGCGCGCGATGATTACTGTCTCGCGATGTGCTTTTCTCACGAACTGTGAGCCGCACGTCGGCAGAGATTGTGAGCCGGCGGTTGCCTGAATGAAAACGAATCTCTCTTCCTCGAGAACGCACGACTGGATTACTCGCCGTCTCGAACTTGTTCCCGGCCAGCCGCTCATTCAGCAGGTTTGCCATGAGTGCGGCCGCGGTTTTGTCGATGAATGCTCAACCGGTGAGCGCTACGCTGTTCACGTTTCAATTTTCAAACTTCATCGTCTCTCCGATGAAGTTACATCCAGGTGGCTTTCCGGGAAGTGCCCCGCCGAATTCCTGATGGCAGATGAGGGGGATCGGAAGACCCGTTTTCTGGCCGGATCGTTCGGTTCTGCTATCGGCGAAGTGGCAAACGACGGCCTGGAGCGCGCACGTGCACCGCTAGGGTAATAGCGGTGAGCTAATGCGCCTTTCGGAATTCATAAAGGTAAATAGCGAACAGATAATGAGAGAGTGGGAAGGGTTCGCGAAGACCCTCGCCGGGGGCGCGGGTCTGCCCAGGTGGGTGCTTCGCGACTATGCTGCGGCGATCATAAAGTATATCGCCGAGAACATGGAGCAGCATCAATTCACTTCTGAAGAAATCGCAAAAGCGCAAGGGGAAGGGCCGCGTGGGCCTATCGAACGGGTCGCGGCGGTTCACGTCGGGCTCCGGATCGAATCGGGATTCGACCTGGTGGAGATCATCGCCGAGTATCGCGCGCTCAGATCGTGTGTGCCGCGTCTTTGGCGGATCAGCGACCCGGAAAGTTTCGCCGCCGGAGCGGCGGAGATAGTCCGGCTCGGCGAGGCTATTGATCAGAATATCGCGGAAGCGATTCCGTATTATGAAGAGCGCGAGATTCATTATCGCGATCGTTTCCTCGGCATCCTGGGTCACGATCTACGCAATCCGATCTATTCCATTTCGGTTGGCGCAAGCCTGCTTGCCGAGCAAGGACTAGATGAGAAGCAGCAAGACACCGTCACGCGCATCCTGCGCAGCGCGCAGCGTCTGGACCGGATGGTCACGGACATCCTGGATTTCGCACGCGGGCGGCTTGGAAGTCCGATGCCACTCACGTTGGCGCCGGCGAATCTGACGGCGCTGGTTGACGAGGTGGTCGATGAAGTCAAGTCGACTCACGCGGGACTCGAGATACAGTTCGGTTCGGAGGGTGATCTGAGCGGCAGCTGGGACGCGGAACGGATCAAACAGATGGCGTCGAATCTGTTGATGAACGCGGTTCAGCACGGGAGCGGCAAGAAGGTCACCGTCACGGCCAGGGGCGAGCAGGATTCCGTGCTGCTGAAAGTACACAACGACGGTCCCCCGATCGCAAGGGAAATGATCGTGACGATTTTCGATCCGCTGGTGCACGGAGGAGATCCGGACCGGGGGCGGACCGGACTTGGGCTGGGGCTGTTTATCGTAAAGGAAATAGTCTCGGCGCATCGCGGGACGATCACGGTGAACTCGACGCAGGACGGGGGAACGACTTTTTCGGTCCGCCTGCCGCACCTGGTGTCGTGAGTTCCGAAGTATCCAACTAATCCAAATCGAAAGCTGCGGGTTCCTTTCGTGCCTGCGAGAATGACAACGGCGCGTTGACTGCGCTCCCCGCAAACAAAGGGCTGGCAAAAGCGATGGTGCCGAGTACAGTCGCCAAGCTGGCCGCGCGTGCGGCCGGATGCGTCAACCGGAACATGATGTACCTCCCAATCAGTTGCGACCGAATCGTTGGTGCGTCTTTCTTACCGGGTTACTGACCTTTCCGCGTCGGTGGATGACTACTTCGCCACGCATCCGTAAAACTTAGGCGCCGGGAGGACTGAGCACGCATAGGGAAGAGTGTCCCGCAGAGAACGATTTCACTCTTTAATCATTGTCTTTAATCGTCTATAAGAGCCATCCACTCCCTCTCGCGTATCTCGATGAAATCCTGCGGAAAACATCCTTTGCGTTGGTACGACTCGTGCCGTCCTTTTATCGGTTGCCGAGGAGCGCGGTGGTGGTTCTGGCGGGATCACGATGGAGTTTTTTGATGATAAATCAGCGTAGCGACCATCGCGAGTCCGCACGCCCTCGCCCTCCGGTCTCTCCGCACCAAGCTCTGGCGACCTTCGAAGAGGTCGATATCCGTTGCGAACTACGGTCTCGACCCCACCGGCCTCCCAACTACGAGGCCGAGCACCGGGCCTTGGCCGTGCTGGCAACGGAGATGGCCGAGAATCCGCGCAATATGCTGCAAAAGCTCGCCCTGATGGCGGTCGATCTCTGCCGGGCCGATACCGCCGGAATCAGCATATTGGAAGGCGACGTTTTTCGGTGGGAGTCGCTGGCCGGTGTATTCGCGTCGCGTCGAAACAACACGATGCCACGTCAAGCGAGCCCATGCGGCGTGTGCATCGAGCAGAACTCCACGCAGTTGATGTATCTCGCCGACCGCTGTTTTCCCGCGCTTCTGTCCGAGCCGCGGTTCGTGGAAGCGCTCCTGGTCCCTTTTCATTATCATGGCGAACCGGTCGGAACGGTCTGGATCGTCGCGCACAACTATGAACGGAAATTCGACCGCGAAGATGAGCGCGTCGTTCGTACGCTCGCATGCTTCGCCGCGGCCGGTTGGCAATTGTGGAAGGCATACAAGACAGAGGCGGAATCGAATCGAAATAAAGATGAGTTCGTCGCGATGCTCGGTCACGAACTCCGGAACCCCTTGGCTGCGATCCTCAACGCGGGCGATGTGTTGCACAAGCTCGGCATCGAGGATCCCGATGCAATGCAGGCGGTCGACATCGTGGCTCGGCAAGCGCAGCATCTGAGCCGAATGGTTGACGACCTGGTCGACCTCTCACGAATCGCGCACGGCAAGCTGACCCTCCATAAGGAGCGAGTCGAACTCCGAGTTGTGATTGATCATGCAGTGGAGACGACCCGCGCTCAAATCGAGCGTCGTCAACATCGAATATCCGTAAAGTGCCCCGCCGAGCCGATTATACTCGACGCGGACCCGGTCCGGCTGTCTCAGTTGTTGTCGAATCTGCTGGACAACGCCGCGAAATATACACCCAATGGCGGTGAAATCTCGGCGGCGGCGGAACTTGCTGACGACCGCGTTAACATCACCATTGGCGATACTGGAATCGGAATCCCGAAGGATCAGATTGACAGCATCTTCGAACTATTCACCCAGTTGCGTGGATCGCAAATGACCACGTCCAGGGGGCTCGGCATGGGACTAGCGTTGGTGCGGACTCTGGCCGACCTGCATGGGGGCGCCGTCGAAGTGGTAAGTGCGGGACCGGGTCAAGGCAGTCTCTTCACGGTTCGCTTGCCGATCTCTGCGAAGTCTTCAGCCAGGAATCAGCCTAAGCCGACGACTAAACCGTCGGTCGAACCAACCGTCGGCCGGCGTATTCTTGTGGTCGAAGACAACGAGGACATCGCCGAAAGTCTGGGAACGCTTTTGGCGATGGACGGCCACACGGTCAGTATTGCGCAAGATGGAGCAGTTGCGCTCGATATGCTGCTCACATTTGACCCAGAGGTCGTACTTCTCGACATCGGCTTGCCCGGGATGGACGGCTACCAAGTGGCGCGGCGGATGCGAGCGAAGACGGGCCGCTCGAACCTGGTTATCGTCGCATTGAGCGGATACGGAGAGGAGCGGCATCGTCGCCAGTCCATTGAAGCCGGCTGCGATGACCACTTGGTGAAACCCGTCAAACCCGACTTTCTGCGAAGCTTTCTGGCCCGCGTCGGAGCTGCATCCGAGAGATCCTGAATCGCGCTCGCAGTACGCGGCGGCATCGAGACCAGGATCGTGCCGACGCCAGCGCGCCTCGGTGTGATCGAAGGTGTGTCTGGCGTAATATCAATCAAGTGATCGCCAAGGAGCAGTCCCCATGAGCGCAACGAACAAGCATATTCAGCCCGGTTATACGACAATCACGCCGTATCTGTATGCGAAGCTCGACCTTGTAGATTTCCTCAAGAATGCTTTCGGCGCCGAGGTGACGCATACCCCGACGCCCGATGCCGAGGGGCAATTCCACGCCGAGGCCAAAATCGGCGACGCGCATCTGCTGTTTGGCAACGGCTATTTTTCCGACCCCTCGATGGCGGCCGCGATCTATCTCTACGTTCCCGATGTCGATGCGACCTACAAACGCGCGGTGAGCCTTGGCGCCAAGGCGATCAGAGAGCCAGCCGACATGACCTGGGGCGATCGGGTCGGAGGCGTGAAGGATACCTCCGGAAACACCTGGTGGATTGCGACCTACAAGAAGTGAGCGATTCATCCGATGGCACATCCTCGCATGTACGATGATTCGAATCCCGCGATAGAGCGGTTGCGCGAGATCTGTCTCGCGTTACCCGAGGCCTTCGAAAAGGAGGCGTGGGGCGAGTGTACGTTTCGCGTTAGCGGCGGAAGCATGTTCGCGATGACCGACAACAATCACCACAACAGCGGCCACGTCGCGGTGTGGGTCAAGGCGCCTGCGATGGTTCAGGAAATTCTGGTCGGCTCTGATCCGAAGCGGTTCTTCATTCCGCCGTACATGGGCAAAAAAGGGTGGGTGGGTGTGCGTATCGACCACAAAGTCAAATGGGACGAGGTGGCGGCGATCCTGAAGGACGGGTACCTGATGTCGGCGCCAAACAAGGTTAGGGCTGGAACTCCAGCGAGAATCGTCGCTGTTGCGGCTTCGAGCGGCGCCAGTCCAAAACGAATCTCCAGCCCGGCGCGACGAAAGAAGGCGCCTGCGCGCGTGCGCTATGAAACCTGAATGCGCGAGGTTCTGGCGGCTTGGGCGATACAGCGTGACGCAGCATTGAAACGGCTGATTGATGAGAGTTTTGAAGTCGCGGCGCCG
>JBGPNU010000067.1:0-12385 GCA_041487675.1 Binatus sp. (SeqCode) | reverse complement strand
TGAGGTGACGCCATGCGGAACGTTCCAGTAGGGCCCGATCTGATGCCCGAGCGCGTGCGAGATGCCGCCGCGGGTGTTGCTCATGCCGAAAATTGAGAGCCACGCCGCGAGCTGGCATTGAATGCGATGCTCGAGTTCGTCATCGCCGTGAGTCTGGATCGACGGCATCAGATGGCTGTTCAGCAGCGCAATCGCGCGCGCCGCGAGCGTGTCCGTGACAATCTGATGGCGCGTCGAGTACGCACCTTCGACGGCGTGATCGAGCGCACGCATCCCGGTTGAAGCCCACAGCCACGCCGGCGTCTCGACCGTCAGCGCCGGGTCGAGGATTACCACTTTGGCCTGCAGGCGCGGGTCCGCGACTCCGCCCTTCACCCTGGTCGATTCGTCGGTTACGCCGCCCGCTGGCGTGAACTCGCCGGCCGACAACGTGGTTGGAATGGCGATATGGAGGATTTCGCGGCTGCTCGGGGTTTCGGCCGCCGCCGCGGCGAAATCGATAGTCCGCGAGCCGCCGCGGCCGCCCATCAGCACCATCGCGGCGTTTTTCACCGTATCGATCGGACTGCCGCCGCCGAAGCTCACCATCGTGTCGGCCTCGACCCGGCGCGCCTCGGTTACGAGTTCCGCGACGGTCTTCGAAGGCACGTGTTGCGCCGCGCCGGTGAACACGCCGGCCAGCGCCGGACCCGCCGCAGTCTTCACCTTATCGAGCAGCTTCGAATGGCCGAGCGTCTTGCCGGTCACGATCAGCGCTCGTTTTGCTCCACGGCGGCTAAGCTCGCGGCCAAGCGATTCGACCTTGCCAGCGCCGAAAATCACGGTCTCGAGGCGAGTGAAATGATACTCGCCGAAGGTCTTGTCCAATTTAATTTCTCCTCGCGAATTTACCTCGATGCGCGACCCCCTCACGGCTTGATTATCACCACCGTGCCGGTGGGGAGCAGCTTGTCCAGTTCATCGACGTCCTGATCGTTCACGGAAATGCATCCCGTGGTCCAGTTGACGTCTCCTCGGTTGAGGAGCGGATTGTCGGAGCCGTGGATTCCTATTCTGCCGCCGACACCGACTGGACGCCCGTCTTCGATCGGCACGGCGTCGCCGTCGCGAAGTTGCTCGTAACGGCGCCGGTCGAGGATGTTGGGATAGTTCAGCGTGAGGAACCATTCCCAGCGCCGGCTCGGATGCTTCTCGACGATTGTATAAACGCCCTCAGGCGTGCGCCGATCGCCCTCCCACAGTTTGGTCCCCGGCTCGAAGCTCCGCCCGAACACGGCATGATAGGTCTTGAACAGGCGCCCCTTGTAGTAAATCAGCAGTTGATGATGCTTCTTGAGAATCGTCACCGACCAGCTGATCGGATCGAGAAACGAGATATCGCGGGTCGCCTTGTAGGCGAGCTGACCCGGGGTTGGCACTCGATCGGTGATGACGCCGTCGATCTTTACCATCGAGGGAGTCGGCGTCGCGGTCGGGGTTGGGGTTGCGCTGGTTTGCGGGTCGGCCGCCGGCATCGGCGGATCGACGTACTGCACCACGGTTGGATCGTAGGGCGGAGGCGGCGGCAGCGTACCCGAACGCTCGGCGTCTCCGGCGGTGATCGGTTGATTCTGCAACATGATCGCCGCCGAGCTTTCGGCGCGCGCGCAACTCGTCGCGATCGCGAAGACAAACCCAGCGGCGGTTATCAGTCGGAAGAGGTAAGGAATAGTCCGGCCCATCAGCTCCCACACATCTCGATCATCGGTGCTCCATTATGCATTTTTGAATCGCTTGGTGCGAAGGTCAATTCTCAACTAGCGTAAAAATTGCGATTTTCTGAGGAGCAATTCCGTCATGGATAACAATCTCGCACGCGCGATGGCCGGCCTGAGCACCGGAATTTACGTCCTGACGGTCCGGGAAGGGGGTCGATGCCACGGGATGTCGTCGTCGTGGGTGGCGCAAGTCTCGGGCGAGCCGGTGTTGTTCACCGCCGCGGTCGATAACGCGCACTTCAGCAACGGAGTAATCGCGAGGACCGGCGCTTTTGGAATGAACGTCGTCGGCCGCCGCGGCAGGCAACTCGAGGACTATTTCTATTCGGCCCGCGCGCGGCGCGAAGACAATCTCGATGCGATCGAATTCGAGCTGTCGCCATCGCTCCAAGTGCCGTGGCTGAAACTCGCGATGGTAGCCTTGGAAGCGCGCGTCGTGGACAGCCGGATTGCCGGAGATCATACGATTTTTGTCGCGTCGCCGGTCGGGGTGCGAGTGGCGGCGAACGATCGTCCGTTGACATCGCTGGACCTCGACTATGTTTACCTGGGCGGCCGGCAAGTCTTTCCACGCGATCGCGCGGGATGGGACTGAGCCGGTGGGCCCCAAGTTTTTTCGATCGGAGAAATTTCGCGCTAATTTGACGGTCTATAAAATCGTCTGCTACCATCCGCGCGCGGAGAGGGCGCGATGGCAATCGAGAAGAATGAGCTCAGGCGCGTGATGGGTCATTTCGCGACCGGGGTTACCGTTATCACTTCGATCCGAAGCTCGGGCGAGCTGCACGGCCTGACCGCCAACGCGTTCACTTCGGTTTCGCTGATTCCTCCGCTGCTGCTGATCTGCGTTGACAAGAAAGCCGAGAGCTATCCATGCTTCGACGAGAGCAGGATATTCACCGTGAACGTGCTCGCCGCCGGCCAGGAGGCGTTGTCGCGCAGGTTCGCGGTCAGCGGCGGCGACAAGTTCGAGGGCGTAAGCTATAAAATCGGCGCCAATGGCGCCCCGATCCTGGATGGCGCGCTGGCGTATCTTGAATGCAAAGTGACCCGGAAGATCGATGGCGGCGACCATACGATCTACGTCGGTGAGATTGAGCAGGCCGAAACCAAAGAGGGTAAGCCGCTGCTGTTTTTCCGCGGCGGATACCGCGAGCTCGGCGACTAGACCGCCCACGCCAACGTGAGTGCCTCCAACCGCCTGCCCGGGCTCAGCGTCTTCCTGCCGTCACATAACGAGGAAGGCAACGTCGAGCGGGTCGTCGGCGCATACCTGGCCGAGTTGCCGCGCGTCACCGACGACTACGAAGTTATCGTGGTTGACGACGGCAGCCGCGATCGCACCGGCGCGATCGCCGATCGGCTTGCCGATTCCGATCCGCACGTGAAGGTCGTGCATCATCCGGTCAATCGAGGCTATGGCGGAGCCGTGATATCCGGAATCCGGGCCGCATCGAAACCCTACCTGCTGCTGTGCGACGGCGATGGGCAGTTCGATCCCGCCGATCTCGAGCGGATGACGCCGTTTGTTCCCGAATATGACGTGGTTGCCGGCCGCCGCGCGCGTCGCGCCGACCCGCTGATTCGCAGGATCAACGGGATGGCATGGAGCGAACTGGTGCGCGCTCTGCTCGGAATCACAATCAGCGACATCGATTGCGGCTTCAAACTGTTCAAGCGTGAGAAGCTCGAGGGGATGATTCTCCGCGCGCATGGGGCGATGATCTCGACCGAGCTGATGGCGCGGCTGGCGGGCAGAGGCGCGAAGGTCAAGGAGGTGGACGTGCAGCATCTGCCGCGCCTGACCGGGGAGCAGTCGGGTGCGAGCCTCAAGGTGGTAATGCGCGCGTTCAAGGAGCTAATTACGCTATATCGGGAGTTAAAGGCTGAACGACAGGCAGGGAAGTGAGTCGCTTGAACTGAGCTTTCGGCCCGGATTCGGCGAGTTACGCCCGGCGACGCAAAGCGGATACGCGGATAGACCGATTGGGTCATCGTGGACCGATCATCGAGGAGATAACCCGTATGTTCCTTGGAGATCTTGCTCCGAGCCCCATGGCACAGCTATCGCAATACACGCGGTCCATTAAGGGCCGCCGATATCCAAGGAGATCCAAGAATATGAAGCGCACCCTTTCAGTCCTTTCCGCAGCTTTCTTCGCCACCGCGTTGGCGATGCCCGCTTTCGCCCAGGAAGCGGCTCCGATGGCCTCGCCTGCGGCGCCTGCGGCTGAGGCGAGCATGGCTGCCCCGGCTGCGGAAGCGTCGCCGGCCGCGGCCAAGCATCATCATCGCCATCACAAGGCGTCCACGGGCGACACTGGCGCTACCGGCGCAACCGGCGCCACTGGTGAAACCGGCGCGATGGGAGCCCCTGGAGCAACGGGCTCGACTGGAGCCACCGGAGCAACTGGCGCGACCGGAGCAACTGGCGCTCCTGGGAAATCTGACTAGCGGACAATTCGAAAGGGCGGCCGCGTGATGCGGCCGCCCTTGCTCGAATTGCGAATCTATCAAGCCGCCTGGAACCGTGCAGGTGGAGCGTGGCTCCCCCCTACGGTGTCCGGCTGCGCGAACGCCGATTTAGGGCGTCAGCGGCGGGCAGGGCGTCATTTCCTTGGGCGCGCGGCGTCAAAATACGCGGCGCGCTTTTTTTTAATCGAAAATACCTGCTACCATCTGAATTCTTCCCGCGCGTGAGTCCGCTGCGGGAGCGATTAAATCGTTGAGTTGTAGCAGGTCGAGCATTTTTCTTGTGGCCGCGATCGCGCTGGTATTCCAGGCGCCGATAAGCGCCCGGGCCAGCACCAAAAGCAATTCCTACGACGAGCAGGTCTGCGATCCGCTGGCCGATTATTTCCTCGGGATGGAAGACTACGGCGAGGCTATTCGCCGTCATCGCGTGGTTATCAGCGACGATCCGGCCAACGCGCTCGCGCACTACCACCTGGGTTTCGCGTACGGCGTCGTCGGACAGCATCGCCAGGAACTCGCCGAGTATCAAAAGGCGATCAGTCTCGGCCTCGATGACTGGCAGTTGTTCCTGAACCTCGGCCTGCTCTACCTCGAAAACGGGCAGACCCGCGATGCGACTCAAGTGCTCCGGCTGGCGGCGCTGCTCGGACCGGAACGGCCCGAGACGCATTTCAACCTCGCACTCGCATATGAGCGGCGCGGAGCGCTCGCACAAGCCGAGCAGGAAGCGCTACTCTCGCTACAAATGGATCCGAGTCAGCCGGACGCGCGCAACACGCTCGGCGCAATCTACGCGGAGGAAGGCAAGTACGTCAGGGCGAGCCAGGAATGGAACGAACTGGTGGGCGAGAATCCCGATTACACCCCGGCGCAGACCAACCTTAAGATTCTGCATCACGTCGAGAACGGCGGCCCGCAAGGCGCCTCGAAAATCGGCGCCGAGCAGAGTAGCTACATCCGTGTTCCGTGAGCGCGCGGGACTGCATAACCGGGGACAAGCAGGAGGAGGAATTGGGGGTGCGGTGGAAACTGTCACAAGGGTGCGGGACGATCGCTGATCCCGGCTTGGGCGGCCGGTTGGGCGCGGTGCTGATGCTGTGTGCCGCGGTCTTGCTCGCGGCAACGCCGGCGCGCGCGACTGCGCAGTCCCGTCGCCATAAAACTTCGCACGCGAGGAAAAAGCCGGGCAGCGTGGCCGGCGCACAGCTCTACAAGGCCGCGCTGCTCGAAGATGCCGACAGCGGCCGCGTGCTGATGGCCTCCAACGCGGAGATGGAATGGCCGCCGGCCTCGATGGCCAAGATGATGCTCTTGCTGGTCGCGCAGGAGCAGATCAATTCGGGCCGGTTCAGAGCCGACGAACTGGTCAGAGTTTCCGAGCGCTCGGCCCATACTGGCGGCTCCCGGCTCGGACTCAAGGAAGGCGACGTCTATCCGCTGCGCGAGCTGATGAAAGCGGCGCTGGTCAAATCGGCCAACGACGCCGCGGTCGCAGTCGGAGAGAAAATCGGCGGATCCGTCGAGGCGATGGTCCGGATGATGAACGAGCGGGCGGGCGAACTCGGGATGACGCATACCGAGTACCACACCGTGGACGGGCTGCCTCCGCGTCCGACCCATGACGTTGACCGCACCGACGCCCAGGATCTCGCCACCGTGGGCCGGGCGATAATCCGCGAGACGAATCTCCTGATGTGGTCGGGGCAGGAGACGCTGGATTTCGACGGCGGCGTCACGATGCTCCACAACACCAATCATCTGGTCGGCCATTTCGAAGGATGCGACGGGCTCAAGACCGGCTTCACCTATCAGGCGGGGTTTAACGTCACGACCACGGCCAAGCGCGGCAACATGCGGTTGATTGCGGTGATTCTCGGTGCGCCGTCCAATCGGCAGCGCTTCGCGCAGGCGGGCAAGCTGATGGAATGGGGCTTCGAACAATTTACCTCGGTGTCGCTGCTCAAATCCGGACAGCCGCTGCCGGTCCAGGTGCAGGTTCATTCGGGACCGTTGATTCAGCCGGTCGCGGCAACCGATCTCAAAGTGGTGGTGTCGAAGGCCGATGTCTCGACGCTACAGGTCGTGTACGATGTGCCGCCGGCGATCGACGGGCCGGTCACGACCGGAGAACCGCTCGGACGAGTGATCGTGCACAACAATGGGCAGGTGATGACGGAAGTGATGGCGATATGCCCGCTAGGGTTTGCCGCCCCGGCCGTACCGACCGGACCGGGCGAGGCGTACAACGCATCCGCGCCGCCGGATTATAATCCAAACCAGGAGAGCCAATGAAGGTAGCTTCCAAGCAGCGCAATCGGCGCAATCGCAAACTCGCGCGCAAAAAGCGGAGCGATCCGCATCAGGCCAAATCGAGACTGCGCAAGATGCGCAGCACCCGCCTCCGCGGTAAATAAATCCGCACCGTTCGCGGACCGACTATTTAACCGCCTTTACGAGACTCTATTTCACGTGCGATCGCGGCTGGGAGCGCCTGCTGGATTTCGCGCACCTCCTTCTCGTGACCGCCGATGTCCGCGAGGGTCGCGATAGCGCACTGTAGGTCTTGCGGGTCGTCGCTGTTCATCCACTGATATGCCTGATGAAGGCCCGCCGTCGGGTCGCGGCCGAGCACCCTAAGAATCTTGTTTTTTTCAAGTGCCACCCGAGCCAGGCCACCTCGATATCCGCGACCTTCGGCAGCTTTCCGCGAAAGTTCACCGAGACTCTTCTCGATCTGCGGCAAGACCTCCGCGTCATAAAAATTCGGAAAGTCGCGGCTGGCCTCGACGTATTTGCTGCCCTCCGACCGGTAGACCGCGGGCCATCGGGGCGTCTCGGCCGTCGGAGACCAAGAACCCGGTGTTGCGAGCTCGGTCCAAATGACTAACTCCTTCTTGCCGTCACCATTGAGGTCTCTCACCGTCTCGCTCAACTTATGGGCACCATCAAACGATTGTATGCTCACGTTTCCCGTGGCGTCCTGGCTATAAATCGCAAGGAAGACACAGCAGGGGCCGAAACTCGCAGTCGAAGCGAGCTCATATTTTCCATTGCCCGCCAAATCGACCCATTCAAATTCGCGAAGTTCGTCGGCCGTCATCGCTCCGGGAGTGCCCTCCGTGCCAGCTAAGTGGTTGCTATACCTCACCACTGCGGTCTTGTCGAAGGAGCGCAGCGTTTCGATGCTGGACTCATTCCATGGCAGGTCGCCGATCTCTGAGCCGACGGCGGCGCCAGCTATACCGAGAAGCAGCACAGCGCCGATGATTAAAGTCTTTTTCATACGATGAGTCTCCCCATGGTCGTGCCTACTGCAGCAGGTCTCTGACACCGTTTGTTCCATTTTGCACGTAATTCAGACCGGCAGATTGGTTGGCTGTATTTGGAGCCCACTGCCATGCCGTCGAACACGTCAGGTCGATAATCTTATTGCCTTTTTTCTTCGTGCCTTGGACGCCCGGCGTTGGGCACTGCGGTATGTAGTATTGCCGTGTCAAGATCATGGCGAGGGCCAGTCTCAGATCTACAAATCCTCCGTAAAGCACGAGGGCCATGTTCTCGAGGGGCTGGAAGCCGTTGAGCGGGACGAGCGGGGTGCCGTTCCCATTGAGGTAACCGGGTATGTTCTGGCTCGAGTCGCCCGTGATGATGTCGGTTTCATAGGTAGTCGCCAGTTGGATCTTGTTCGGCGTGGGCGTACCGCTGAATAAGTTTACCGCGTCGTTGGTGTTAGCAGTTCCGCTTGGACTCGGATCCGCCCACTTCCAGGCGGTGGGATCCGATTGTTGATTCCCGGCGGTTGTGAGCTGCATCAATCCTATGTGACTGCCGCCATCAGAAATACAGTTTTGAAGTTCGGTCTCATAGGGCCATTTCGCTAAAATCTGAAAGTTTACGTTCAGACCGAAAAGGTCGAAGTTGCATTCCGCAGGCGTACGGAATTGAGTATAAGTGCTCTCCCTCTCAGCGATGCCGGTCATCAGGTTTGACGTGGCGGTGCCGTCCTTTGGATTCGAGCTGCTCGCGATATACAACTGATTGAGCTGGGTGGTGATGGTACCACTGGGAATGCCGCCTGACGCGCTTGACGGCCCCTCGACATAGAATGTCACGCAGTCGTGGACGGTGCTGCCGTCGGCGGCCGTAGTCTCTGCCCTCACTCTCACTTGGCCACCCTTGGATTGGTAGGTCTCGTTTTGGCTGTCGCCGGTGAAACCTTTGAAGTCGCTTAGAGGGCCGAGCCCGCCGCTCGTCGCATAATTGAGCGTGGCGGTCCAGTTGATGGGGTTCCCGGTGCTGGTCGTCGCGGAGAAAGGCACGTTGCCCGTTGCCGTGTAATTGTTCTGATTAAGATCGAAGAGCTGATTTTCCATCGGCGACATGATGTCAACAGGGCCCGACGAATTGTGCGATAGAGTGAAATGATGAGTATATACGGGATTACCGTCGTCGAGAAATTGAAGCGCCCACGGTCCGGCCGGCTGACATGCAAAAGGTCCCCACGAGAATCTGCCATAGCCCTGGGTGTTGCAAACACTGCCGGTACTCCACGTAAAGCACGTGCCAGCTTGAGTATATGTAACGGTGCCAACGGGGACGATTTTATTGTCAGGTCCGATTGCTTGCCATTTGAAAACCTCTTGGTCGTGAGGCCCGGTGATAGTTACCGTTTGACTCACCGCATAGTCGGAAGTGTAGGCCTGCCCTCCGTCGGCCAAACGTACGCAATCAGGCGCGTTACAATTCGGCAATTGGGAATAAGCTGTCTGTGTCGCAGTTCTAGCGAAAAGAGAATCTTGGAGATGGGGGACTTGTGCGTAAGCGCTTGATGCATTGGACAAAAGAACTAACAGAAGCACCAATGAAAAACTGCTCACGCGAGCGAACGTCTGTGAAGTTTCTTTCATCTGTCGGACCTCTCCGGCCGGAACAGTCAAACGGAACCTGCGGCGAACACCACTACTTCTCTTGGAATACAATTTGTTTGTTAGACGTTAACCACGAGTTATGTCAATACACCGAGCGCAATGAATTCACAGGGAGGTTCAGAGAATCACAGGGGTTGCCGCGCGGCAAATAAATCGGCAAAATACCAGAATTCCTGAAACCTCACGCAGGTTTCAAACTTCCCGTCGGGAAGATTAAAGACGCGGAGCTCGCCCTTTCAGAAACCATGACAACGTGGGTTCCCCACTTGCCATTCTGAAGCGAAAGCCGCTGGAGAGAAGAATCTCGACGGGCGCTCCGGCGACCGGCCGCCTGGAATATGCCCATGATCGAGCGAGGACTTAAAGAGAAAGACCCGGGGTCCTTCGGCTCCGCAGACTTTGCTCAGGATGACGGATGGAGCACGTCGAAGGGCCTGTTGAAAAGTTTTCCGAACAGGGCGAAGCCCGCATCCGGTGCGACGGGAAGCGCGAAACCCGTAAGGGGTTTCGCATTCCGAATCCGGGGCGAAATTGACAAGGACCGCCGCTGTCGGGTACGAATTGATGTGCCCTTCGGATCGCAAACCTTTCACAGCGGAGAAAATTTCTGGCCGACGTCTCGGTGATTGCCGTCGTACCGGCGCGGTACGGATCTTCCCGCCTGCCTGCCAAGGCGCTGGCGGAGATTGGCGGAGTGCCGATGGTGGTGCGGGTCTGGGCGCAAGCCTCGAAGGCGCGATCTCTTTCGCGCGTCGTGGTTGCGACTGACGACGAACGAATCGCGGCGCCAGTGCGCGCGGCGGGCGGTGAGGCAATCATGACCTCAGTGGCGCATCTGAGCGGCACCGATCGAATCGCCGAGGTTGCGGCGCTGATCCACGCCGACCTGTACGTCAATGTGCAGGGTGATTTGCCGTTTATCGAGCCGGCCGACCTGGACGCGCTGGTTGCGCCGATGCTTGCTGACGAAACGATCGCGATGGCCACGCTCGCGACCCCAATCATCGATGGCCACGAGTGGAGTAATCCCAACGTCGTGAAGGTCGTGTGCGGCGCTGACGGGAACGCGCTATACTTTTCGCGCAGCCCGATTCCGCACGCGCGCGACGGCGGGATGCCCAAGCAGGCGCTTCGCCATATCGGAGTTTATGCTTACCGCCGCGATTTTCTCATGAAATTCGCCGCATTGCCTCAGGGCGTGCTGGAGCGGGTGGAAAAGCTCGAGCAGTTGCGCGCACTCGAGCACGGCTACACGATCAGAGTGGTGGCATCGGTTAAGCCTTCGATCGAAGTGGATACGGCGGACGACCTGGCGCGAGCGCGCGATGCGGCCGCGGGCTCAACTCGTTGACGGTGGGGAGGGATCAGCGTGGAGCGGGGAAAAACCAAATTTATATTCGTAACCGGCGGCGTGGTCTCGTCGCTCGGCAAGGGCCTGGCCGCGGCATCGCTCGGCGCGCTGCTCGAAGCACGCGGGCTCAAGGTCACGCTGCTCAAAATGGATCCCTACATCAACGTGGATCCCGGCACGATGAGTCCGACCCAGCATGGCGAAGTCTTCGTAACCGACGACGGCACCGAGAGCGATCTCGACCTCGGCCATTACGAGCGCTTCGTGCAGACCCCGATGGGCCGGCGCAACAACTGCACCACCGGCCAGATCTACGACACGGTTATTCAAAAGGAGCGCCGCGGCGACTATCTCGGCGCGACGGTGCAGGTGATTCCGCATATCACCGATGAGATCAAACGGCGCATCCTGAGCGCCGCCGAGGGCGCGGACCTTATCATCGTCGAAATCGGCGGCACCGTCGGCGATATCGAAAGCCTGCCGTTCCTCGAAGCGGTGCGCGAGTTCCGATGGGACCTCGGCCGCGAAAATGTTTTGTACGTGCATCTGACCCTGGTGCCGTTCATCCCAACCGCGGGAGAGCTCAAGACCAAGCCCACTCAGCACAGCGTCAAAGAGCTGACCGGGCTCGGGATTCAGCCCGACATCCTGCTCTGCCGATGCGACCGGCAACTCGAGAAAGAACTCAAAGCGAAGATCGCTAATTTCTGTAACGTCGAGGAGAATTGCGTTATCTCGGCGCCCGATGTGGCGACTATTTACGAGGTGCCGCTGCGTTATCACGATGAGGGACTCGATCAGCGCGTGTGCGAGAAGCTCAACATCTGGACCGGCGAGCCAAACCTCTCCAAGTGGCGGCGAATCGTTAAGACCGCGCAAAATCCGAAGATCACCGTCAACGTCGCGGTGGTCGGCAAGTACGTCAACCTGCGGGATGCGTACAAGAGCCTGCACGAGGCAATCGCGCACGGCGCGATCGCGAATGAGGCAAAGGTCAGTGTCGATTACGTTGATTCCGAAGAGCTCGAAAAACAAAACGTCGAAGAGCGGCTCGCGCAAGCGCACGCGATAATCGTTCCGGGCGGGTTCGGCGAGCGCGGAACCGAGGGAATGATTCGCGCGGTACGTTATGCGCGCGAGAACAACGTGCCGATTCTTGGCATCTGCTACGGACTGCACATGATGGTGATCGAGGCGGCCCGCAACCTGCTCGGGCTTAAGCGCGCGAACACGTCGGAAAATGCGCCCGACTCGCCCGACCCCGTCATCGATATCATGGAATCGCAAAAAGAAGTGTCGAAGAAGGGTGGCACCATGCGCCTGGGCGCATATCCATGCGTCGTCAAGTCGGGGTCGCTCACTGCATCGCTCTACCGCAAGGCCCGCATTTCGGAACGCCATCGTCATCGCTACGAAGTGAACAACTCGTACCGCGAGCGGCTCGAGAAGGTGGGGCTGATTGCGACCGGCACTTCGCCTGACGGTAACCTGGTCGAGATAATGGAGCTGAAGGGGCATCCGTGGTTTCTCGGTTGCCAGTTCCATCCGGAATTGAAGTCGCGCCCGCTCGATTGTCATCCGCTGTTTCGCGGACTAATCCGCGCCGCCGTGCAGCGGCGATCTGAACTCGGCGTGAAGGGTTCGAAGGTGCGGGAGCTGAGATCGGTGTCGTGAGCGTAGCCCTGGTCAAAGCGGGCGACGCCGTCTTTGGCGGGCCCGAACTCGTGATCATCGCGGGTCCGTGCGTTATCGAGAGCTACGAATCATGCCTGCGTCACGCGACCCGGCTCGCCGAAATAACCCGCCGCGCGAAACTGCCGTTCATATTCAAATCGTCATTCGACAAGGCCAATCGCACCAGCGTGAGTTCGTTT
>JBGPNU010000066.1:0-12484 GCA_041487675.1 Binatus sp. (SeqCode) | reverse complement strand
GCGGACGATACCATCGAATATTGCAGCCAGAGTTGGGGAAAATCCAACGCGAAAATTGGCAGCGATTTCTACCCATGGATCCGCACAGATTCGCGCGAAAGGCCTTGCGCCAAATCGCGCGCAACAAACCGATTATAGTAATCCCGTCCTGGTGGAGAATGCTCTGGTGGCTCGACCGAGCCTCGCCCACATTGAGCATCCTGCTTGCCCAGAAGCTCTTTGAGAGGTTGAAGCGGTCAGCCGCCGCACGCAAAGAGTGAGTCCCGGAATGGCCTCTCCCGACAACGGGAGAGGGAACTGGAAAACATTCTGCTATTTTTTGTAGAAGCGTCGAAAAGGAATGTTATGCGGAGGGTGCAGAGGCGGGCCACTGCCGCGGTAATTCGACGATGAACGAGGATCCGCTGCCGAGTTCGCTCTTGACTTGAATCTCGCCGCCGTGGGCTCGCACGATCTGGCTCGTGATGTGAAGTCCCAAGCCGAGTCCGCTGTACCGGCGGACCGAGGTCGAACGATGGAAGGGTTCAAACACCCGGGGCAATTCTTTCTCCGCGATTCCAATTCCATTGTCGCGAACGACCAACCGCGCGCCCCTGGAATCGGTTTCAAGAACGATCTCGATCGGTTTTCCATCGCCGTACTTGATCGCATTGGAAACCAGGTTGGTCACCATTTGTTCGAGACGAAAACTATCCCAGGTCCCTTTTACTTCCGGCTCCAGCCGCATTCGCAGTTCACTGCCGGCTCGGCTGGCCTCGTCGGTAAAGCGCTCGGCGCTTTCACGTACGACTTCGGAGAGATCGCACTCGGCGGATTCCAAAACGAGCCGGCCCGCGGCGATCCGGGAAACATCGAGGAGATGGTCGATCAGCCGGGCCAACCGGTCGGTTTGCCCGATGGCCTTCTGGATTTTCAGCTCGAGAGCTTCGGCAGAACCCTTCGCCACCAGGCGCATCAAATTGTTCAATTGAAGAGTCAGTGCCATCAGAGGCGTACGCATTTCATGCGCGGCGATCGACATGAATTCGTCGCGCGCTTTGACCGCCTCCTGAGCCTCCCGATAGAGCCGTGCATTGTCGATTGCAGTTGCGGCGCGATGCCCCAATTCCCCGGCAAAGGCCAGATCTTGAGGCCCGTAAGTACGATCGGTGTCGAATGATGCGAGCGTGATTGCACCGAACGCGCTGCCACGCGCGGTCAGCGCGATCGAGATCAGCGAACGCGCTCCGCGCCGATAAAGCTCGCGTGCTTCGTCCTCGAGGGCGGACTCGCGCAATTCCTGAACAACGCCGGCATCCGCTCGACGAAGCGATTCGAACCGTTCGGCTGCATCGTCGGTGACTTTCACGAGCTTGGCGGAAACATCAACTCCCTGGTCAGCTTTTCGCGACGCCACCGCACGTACCAGGCCGCGCTGCTCGATCACTTCGAGCGAGCCCCAGTCGGCAAATTCCGCGACGATCGGGCGGAGTACCAGGCTCGCGAGTTTGTCTTCCAGATCGAGAGATTGCGCCAACAAGGCGCTCGTTTCCGCAAGGAAGCGCTGGATCCGTTCGACCCGGGCGAGTGCGCTGATATCGGTCAGCGTAATCACGCGTCCGAGTGATTCCCCGTCAGCGGTCGAGAGCGGCCCGGTGCTGATCAACACCTCCACCGGGGGTAGATTGGGGCGAGTCAAAACCGCGCCGATGCTACGCAGAGTCTCGCGCTCGCCGGAGATTCCGCTATCCGGCGATGGATCCGGTCCGCTCTCATGTCGAATTCTGCGCAGCGGGAAGGCATCGTCAAATTGCCGCAGCAACGGGTTCTGCCCGCATAGCTCCACTGCCGATCGGTTTGCGCGCGTAATTCGACCTTCACGATCGCAAACAACGATTGACTCGGCCGCCTGATCGAGAATCGATCGCGCGAGGGTTTCAGACGCGATGATTTTCTCACTGTGGCGGCGCTCGGTCAGATCGGTGACGACTATACAGACCGCTCCCAGGCCATCGACTTGCAGAGCGGTGGCTGAAAGCTGGACACTGATCGCGCCCCGAGGCCCGCTGAGCGTCAGTTCGGTTTTGCTTGCTCCCAGGTTCCCTTCCCGCAAGAGAGCTTCGAGCTGCGCGTGCTGGCTGACCGGGACGACTTCATAAAACGAGCCGCCCATCACTTTTTCCAGCGGGAGACCGAGCAGGTCCGCAAAATGACGATTGCAATAAAGCAGGATGCCGTCAGGAGTAACCGTGAGCGCGCCTTCGTTCATCGACTCGATCAAGACGCGGTAGGGCTGGTCGGCGCCGGTCAGAGTGAATACGCGGTCCCCGTCGGGGCCGGAGATTACCAGCGCATCGGCCTCGCCGGCTCGAATCGCCTCCAGCGTCATTTCCGCAATCTCGAGTCTGCGGCGAAGTTCCGCCAGTTCCTTGCGCACAGCTCGCGGCGCGGTTTTCGAACCGCGGGATAGGGAGCCAACCGGCGTCTTGGTGGTAGCGCCCTTGGCGACAGTACGCCGAGGATTGGGGCGACTGGTTGATTTCTTCATGACCCGGCCGATGCAGGCGCGAGCGACAGACCGGCAAGAACCCGGTCGTCGCGGGAAAAATCACCTACCAGAACACGGCGCGGCGCCGGCTCTACTTTGATTAACGTCGGGGTCGCGATTATTTGATCTTTCTGCGCAAGCCAGGGCTGCTGGTAGATGTCAATTACGGCGAGCTGGTACCGGCCCCGGAGCCGAGCTTCGCAGATTCGCTTGAGATTTCGGACCGCGCGCGCGGAACGCGGGCTCGATCCACTGGTGTAGAGACGCAACACGTATCGCTTGCCATTGAGGATGGCGCGCCGCTTGCTTGATAGAGCGGTCAGCATTGTAGCTGTCCTCTAGGCTGGGTCAGCCTTTTCCGGTACCAAGTCCAGACCAACCAACACCCGGTCGGTAGCCGAGAGATCTCCGATGATACGCCTGATGGGATGGGGAACGTTCCGTACCAGTGTTGGTATCGCGACTATCTGATCGTGACGCGCCAAATGCGGCTTCTGCATCAAATCGATCACCTCAATACGGTAGCGCACGGGCATATGCCGTTCGCAGATGCGTTTCAGATTGGCGATCGCCGAGATCGACTTGGTGGTTTGCCCGGCGATGTAGAGGCGCAGGTTCCAAACGGTATTTTTGCCGACCGGCTTGGCCATGCGATGCGACCTGGCGGCGCGCTTCTTCTTCATATTGATTATATGCCGCGCGACCGGGGCTGTCCATTTTTTCCGCGGCTGGCGGCCATTGCGGTGCGGTCGGTTTCGATCCGTCCGACGCGCCCTTCGTCTTGAGAGATCACTTTGGCAACTTCCTGTTTTTCCGCTTCGAACTCCGCTCGCATCGCGGCAATCCTGGCTTCCATGGACTTGCGTTTGCGCTCGAGTTCGGCGGCGGTCAATTCGCTCCGCTGAGCACGCTCGAAAGCCGCCTCCTTTTCCATCGCTTCCTGGGCGACGCGAGCAGAGCCGGTCAGGACGCCTTCGCTTCCGAGATAGACTCTCAAGAGTTGAATACCTTTATTGGTCAAGACAAATTCGCGAATCTGATTGGAATGAGCCATCCCACGCGACTTCAGAACATAGATGCCGCGATTACGCTCGCCGTTGAGCTCGATATCGCGCAGCAGCAGCCACGTATCCATCAGCGAAGATACGCTTATTCCGGTCTTCTCAAGGTTGCCCTCTGAGTCCGAGAGGCTGGCGAAGAAACCGGTAATCTGCTCGGATTTGAGGTAGTCGCTCAGCCTCGTAATCATCGCAAGCACATCGCTGCGGTCCGCGGTCGCAATCAAGCTCGTGATCGGATCGATGATGACCACGGAAGGCCGCAACTCGCTAATCTGCTTATGCATTGAAACCAGGTGCCTTTCCAAACCATAAATGGCCGGCCGGTTCGCAATGATTTGGAGCACTCCTTTGGTTACAAAGGGCCGAAGATCGATCCCTACCGAACGCATGTTGCGCATGATCTGGTTGGGTGATTCTTCAAATGAGAAGTAGAGACAGCGATTGCCGGCGTTGCATGCCGCGCGGCACAGAGATGCGGCCAGGGTCGTCTTGCCGGTGCCCGCTGTTCCTGAAACCAGAACGCTGCTGCCCCGAAAGTAGCCGCCCACCCCGAGCATCTCATCAAGGTCCGGAACTCCCGACGGCACGATCTCACTGGAGACCGGATGATCGAGGCTGAGCGAGGTGATCGGCAAGACCGAAAATCCTCCCTCATCGATGAGAAAGGGAAATTCATTGCTGCCGTGCGACGAACCGCGGTACTTGACGATTCGCAAACGCCGCGTCGAGACCTGATCGATGACCCGGTGGTCGAGCAAGATCACGCAATCCGCGACGTACTCTTCGAGTCCCTGTCGAGTCAGCGTGCCATCGCCACGTTCAGCCGTAATCAGCGCCGTGACGTTTTTTGCCTTGAGCCATTGAAAAAGGCGGCGGAGCTCGGCCCGCAAGATTGATTCGTTGGAGAATCCGGCAAACAACGCTTCCACGGTATCGAGCACGACCCGTTTGGCGCCGACCGAATCGATCGCATATTGGAGACGGACGAAGAGTCCCTCGAGATCGTATTCGCCGGTCTCTTCGATCTCGCTGCGCTCAATCCGGATGTGATCGAGCACAATCAGGCGCTTGGCAACCAGCCGATCGAGTTCGAACCCGAGCGAAGAGACGTTTGCGATCAGCTCCTCGGGGGTTTCTTCGAAGGCCATGAATACGCCCGGTTCGGAGTACCGCCGGGCGCCATTGATCAAAAACTCCAGCCCGAGCAGGGTTTTGCCGCATCCAGTGCTACCGCAGACGAGGCTCGGCCGTCCCTTGGGCAATCCGCCGTAGGTGATCTCGTCGAGTCCCCGAACGCCGGTCGGAGTCTTGGGAAGTTCCCGGGCGGATATTTTTCGCGTCTTCACGGCTGTGAACAAACCGAGTGCTGAAATTGGGTCGCCGTCAAGTTTGGTCAGGGACAGGAATGTTGACGCTAGCCTGAATTGTTTGCAGCTGACAAGCGTGGCGAGTGAACGGTCCGCGTCATTTGGTCATCAATTTCATAGCGACCAGCGATGCGCCTGTCGACGTGCGTTACCTCATAGCGGTACTGCGGTACGAAACAGGATAAAGCGGCCGAGCATCTCGCCGACCAGCACCGACATCACGGCGATGTAGAGCAGGCCGGTTGCCGCCATCGTCTGCGGAATCTTGAGTGTCTGCCAGCACATCCAGACCAAAACGATCGTGGCGATCGGGCCGAGTAGCAGCCGAACTGCCAGCAGCCCTAGGTGAGACGCGAATAGCTCGCGCACGGCCGCCGTACCGCCCGCGCCGCCGACCAACGCCGGAAGCGCGATCGCAAGTCCGAGCGCCACGAGATCCGCAACCAGCACTATCCCCAGCATCCGCACGAACGAGCGCAGGTAATCGACCGGCATCTCGAGGTCAATCAGGTACCAATGACCGAACAGCATCGCGCCGCTGACCAAGCCGAGCGTCAGCGCGGAGGTGACCGCGGTGAGCGCATAGGTGACCGCAACGATCGCTCCGAAGTTGCGCGGCATCAGCAGCATCACGTTGGCGATCACCGCGACGAGGCCGAGCAGCAGGCTCGCGAGGTAGAACCGTGCGCGAAGGAGGCCGTTTTCGGTCCACAGCGTGTACAGATAAGCCGCGAAGGTCAGGCTCGACAGCGCCCACAATGACGCCGCCGCCCACAGCGACGCCGCGCCGGGTCCATCGGGAGCGCCGCCGCGCAACGCCAGACATCCCAGGCCGATTGCGGTTGCAAGCGCTGCCGCCAGGTACACTGACGCGCTCGATTTGTAGAAACCGCGCTCGACATTGAAGAAGGGCGGAATCGAAAGCGCGAAAATTCCACCCCACGCAAGTTCTCCGAACACCAGGATGAAGCAGGCGGCAAATCTGGTCACGCGGGAATATTATCGGTCACGACCAGCGCCCGACAGACCCCGCCGGCCCGTCGCCGCATGACGGCGCGAGAGGCGAATCGGATCGCTTGCCCGCACGTGCCATTCGGTGAAATAAGAGGTCAGCTTGCCGCATAGGACGATTAGACATCTGCGCTGGCGGGGCTATAATTGAAACCAGATCGAATGAGATCGATGGGGAAGAACATGCGTTCATCGAAAATTCTTGGGTTGATGGCGATCGGACTCGCGCTCGGACTCTCCGCTTGTGGCGCGGTCGAGGCGCAACGTCAGGCGCAGGAGGCGAAAAAGCAGGAGTTCGTGCATCGCGTTGACATGGCGCACATCTGGGTCACTACCGAGGCGCCTCCAGCCGGGAAGCCCTACAGCACGCTCGGCGATTTGACTTATACGGAGCCGTTCTCGCCCGACGCGATCGACGAGGCGAAAATCAGCGAAAAGCTGAAGAAGATCGCCTTCGAGAAATGGCCCGACACTATCGACGCGGTCGTCAACGAGAACCAGACGGTTTCCAACGACGGCACGCAGATCACGGTCACCGGAAAGGCGATTGCATTCGACTCGACGGTTGATCGCGCCGCCCTGCATCACATGAACGAAGGGATGGTCGCGTCGCCCAACAATCAGTAGCCATTCTGTTTGCAATCAGGGACGGAGCGCGCTGATCAAAAAATAATGGGCGCCGCCCGGAGTCTAATCCGGGGTGCGCCCATTTCTATTTCCTAGTCTGACGGCGCGATCGCTTAAGCCTCGGCCGCTTCAGCCAGCAGATTGTCGAGCTTGCCTTGATCGTCGAGCGCCTTCAATTCGTCGAATCCGCCGACAATCTTGCCGTTGATGAAAATTTGGGGGACTGTGCGCCGGCCGCCGGACATTTCGATCATCTTCTCGCGCACCTGATCGTCGTCGGTCACGTCGATTTCATCGAAAGTCACGCCCTTGCCCTTGAGCAGGTTCTTGGCCCGCGTGCAGAACGGACAATAGGTGGTTGTGTAGACTTCGACTTTCGCCACGGCGCACATCGCTCACGACATTCTGATCTGCGCGCAAATGCCTGTCCAGCGTCTTCAGTAGTCTAGCGGGTGTCCGCGTACATCCGCTTGAGCCGCGCGGGTGAGACGCCCATCAGGTACATCGCGCGAATTATCCACATCCGGACTACGGTGCGCGCGAGTCCGTCGCGATTCCAGCGCCGTGCCGACGTGGTCACTCGCGAACGCAGGCACGCGACCCGCCCGGCGCGCTTGAGGCGCCGCGAGAATTCGAGATCCTCGCATAATTCGAGTTCGGGAAAACCGCCGAGCCGCTCGAATACGCCGCGCCGGACAAAGATCGCTTGATCGCCCGTACCGGTGCGGCTTAGCCGCGAGCGCAAACTTATCATCGCACCGACTATCCGGTAGAGCAGGGCGCTCGAGTCGAGCTCGACGTCGAACCTTCCTCCCACCACGGTGGGATCCGACAACGCCGCCGCGATATCGGCGCCGAAGCTCGCAGGCACCAACGTATCCGCGTGAACGAATGCAAACGCGTCGCCGAGCGACAGCTTCGCTCCCGCATTCATCTGGCGTGCGCGGCCTCGCGATACCGCTATCAGCCGATCGCAGAGCGGTTCGGCAAGCGCGACCGATGAGTCGGCACTGCCACCGTCAACGACGATTATCTCGGCATCGGGAGCGCCGCGGCGGAGCGCGCTCAAGGTGCGCGCGATTGCATCCGCCTCGTCGAGCATCGGCACAATTATCGAAAGTTTTTTCAATCCGGAAAGCTTTTCAATCCGTCGAAGGATTCAGCAACGGACCCGAATGCGGCCCGCTCGAATCACCCTTGATGATTACCTTGCGGCCCTCAATCTCGAGACGGCCTTCCTGGAAGAGTCGAATCGCATAGGGAAAGATTCGATGCTCCTGCTGGAGGATTCGCGCCGCCAGGCGTTGCTCATCGTCGCCGGCCAGCACCGGCACCGCGGCTTGTACGATTATCGGACCGCTATCGACGCCCGGCGTGACGAAGAAAACGCTGCATCCCGCGATCTTGACTCCGTAATCAATCGCTTCCTTCGGTCCGTGAATCCCCGGAAACGACGGGAGCAGACTGTTGTGGATATTCATGATGCGCCCCGGGAACGCTTCGAGCATCACCGACGAGAACAGCCGCATGAAACCCGCGAGCGCCACCAGCTCGACTCCCCGATCGCGAAGCGCGGCCAGCACCGCGCGGTCGAAATCCTCGCGCGAGGGGAACTTGCGATGCTCGATCACCATCGTCGTGATTCCATGGCGGCGGGCCCGTTCGAGTCCATTCGCCTCGGGACGATTCGAAATGACGAGACGAATCTCGGCTTTCAGATCGCCGCGAAGAATCGCGTCGACGATCGCCTGCAGGTTGGTGCCCGTGCCGGAAATCAGGACGCCGAGCTTGACCGCCGAATTTTCCGCCATCTCAAGCGCCGCCGTAACAGGAATTTTTCAGTATTGGATATTTCAAGTAATCGACACACCGCGCTTGCCGCGCCGCACTTCGCCGACAACATAAGCCCCATGGTTGTGGCGGCGCAAATGATCGAGCACGCGGCCGGCCTCGCGCGCCGGCACGATCGCAACCATCCCGAGCCCGTTGTTGAAGGTGCGATCCATCTCGCGGCGGCTAATCCGGCCGAGGCGCTGAATCATGTCGAATATCGGAGGGGTCGGCCAACTACCTCGCTCCAGCACTGCGCGCGTACCGTCGGGCATCACACGCGGCAGATTTTCGATCACGCCGCCGCCGGTGATATTCGCCAGCCCGCTTACCTTGAAGCGATTGAATAATTCGCCCACGGCGCGCGCGTAAATCGTTGTCGGGCGGAGCAGCTCTTCGCCCAGCGTCCATTCAAAATCGGGGAGCTTCGCGTCGAGCTTGAGCCTGGCGCGTTCCAGCAAGACCTTGCGCACGAGCGCGAAGCCGTTGGAATGAAGCCCGCTCGAGGCGATGCCGATCAGCACATCGCCGGCGCGCACTTTCGAGGGTTCCGGAATCAGCGCGCGCTCGACGATTCCCACCGCGAAGCCGGCCAGGTCGTACTCGCCGGGCCGGTAAAGCCCCGCGAGTTGCGCGGTCTCGCCGCCGACCAGGCTCATGTCCGCTTCGATGCATCCGCGGGCCACGCCCGCGACAATTTCGAGCGCAACCTTCTTGTCCAGCTTGCCGGAGCCAATGTAGTCGAGGAAAAACAGCGGCCGCGCGGCGTGACAGATGATGTCGTTGACGCACATCGCGACGCAGTCGATCCCGACGGTGTCGTGGCGCCCGGTCTTGAACGCGATCATCAGCTTGGTGCCGACGCTGTCGGTGCCCGCGACCAGCACGGGCGAGCGCATCTTGCGCGCGCCGTTGAGTCCGACCAGCGCTCCGAATCCACCAATCCCGCCGAGCACATGAGCGCCGGACGTCGTTTTCGCGATCGAACGGAACGCGGGAATCAAGCTCTGCTTCAGCGCGATATCGACGCCCGCATCTTTGTAAGTCATCCCCGACGTCATCAGATCGATCTCCTCCTCTTCGCCACCACCGATGCGCGAAACGCCCGCGTACCATCGGGATAACTCACCAGCCCCTCGCGGTATTGCTCAATTTCGAGACTCGCCACCAGCCCTCTAAGCTCGCCGTGACCGAGGATGAAGCGCGGGTCGCTCGGATGACCGATGCCGGCCTGGTCGATTAAAAACGTCGCGGCGATCAGAACGCCTCCGGGTCTGAGCGCGCGCGAAAATTGCGGAAACAGCGCGCGGTCGAGAAAGTTTATATTCACGATAGCGTCGAGCGATTCGCGCTTCAGATAAAAACTATCCAAGTTTGCGACCACGGGCCATACCGCGAGGCGCTCGGTCCGCGCCGCCACAGCGAGCGCGCGCATCGCAGGCGCGGAAAAATCGACCGCGACTACGCGGATTCCCGCTCGCGCCATCGCGAGCGAGTTGCGTCCGCGTCCTGCCGCGACATCGAGCACGATGCCGCCACGCATTCGCGCCAACATCTCGACCAGGAATGGCTCCGGCTCGCCAACCGGCCGGCTGCGATGGCGCTCGTCCCATTCGGCGCGATCCGATTCACTCATAGCACGCGCGCGAGCGTGAAGACGTCAACGCGGGCGGCGCCGGCCGCGACCAGCACCCGCGCGCATTCATCAACCGTCGCGCCGGTCGTCATCACGTCGTCCACGATCAGAACGCGGCGACCGTTGACCCGCTCAGGATTGGTCACCGCAAACGCGCGGCGGACATTCTTGATCCTCTCGTCATGATGGCGCGAGGTCTGTGGCGCGGTACGGCGCCGTCGCGTCATCGACGTGGTATCGAGCGGGACGCCAAGCCGCGTCGCGACTTCGCCCGCGAGCAGCGCCGCCTGGTTGAATCCACGCCACCACAGGCGCCGCCAATGCAGCGGCACCGGAATGATTACATCGTAGTCGCCAGCCTCAAGCGGCAACTCGTCGCCGAGAAATTCCGCGAGCGCGCGCCCGACCGATTGATCGAGGCCGTACTTGTGACGGCGAATCAGTGCGGGCAGACTTCCCGGTTCGTCCTCGGCGGTGGTCCGGTAGCGCGCGATCGTGCGCGCGATCCGGTAATGCGGGCGCTGGGCAAGGCATCGGGCGCATCGCTCCACACCGCTCGCGACGGATTCGATCGGCCCGCCGCATATTTCGCAGCGCGGTTCCGGCATCCGCTCGATCCTTCCGACGCATCGCGCGCACACGCGCCGCCCGTCGTGCAACGCGAATCTTTCCCCGCACGCGGCGCATCGCGGCGGATACAGAAAGTTCAGGACCTGTGCGAAGGCAGCCATCTCCATAGATCAGTGTTGATATGATCGGTCTTGCGGCAGACAAAACTCAAGTGCACGAGTCATCGTGAGTCATGCGGGCCATCGCCGAGACGGGACCCAATAGGCCAAGGTTGTGGTATAGAGAAAGGCCATGAATGGACCGCTTGACGGTATTCGAATCATCGACTGGACCATTTGGCAGCAGGGCCCGGTCGCTACCCAGATGCTCGCCGACCTCGGCGCCGAGGTCATCAAGATCGAAGAGCGCGAGCGCGGCGACCCGGGACGCGGGATTACGGCGATTGCCGGAAGCGCAACGGTCAAGCGCGGCCGCAACTACTACTTCGAGGCGAACAACAAGCACAAAAAGAGCATCGCGCTCGACCTGAAGAGGCCGGGGGCGCGCGAAATCGTGCATCGGCTGGCGGCGCAGAGCGACGTATTCGTGCAAAACTTCCGCAAGGGCGTCGCGCCACGGCTGGGTCTCGGCTACGCGGATTTGGCCGCGCACAACCCGCGAATCATCTACGCGAGCGCGTCCGGCTACGGGCCCGAGGGGCCCGACAGCGGCGAGCCGTCGTTCGATTATCTTGGACAGGCGCGCTCCGGAATCATGAACGCGGTCGGAACCGGCACCACGACGCCGACCTACGTCTTCGGCGGAATAGCCGATCAGATGGGCGCGATCATGCTCGCGTACGGAGTGCTCGCGGCGCTGTTCGCGCGCGAGCGCACCGGGCTTGGCCAGGAGGTCGATGCGTCGCATCTGGGCTCGATGATGGCGTTGCAGGGGTTGAACGTCGCGGCGCGCACCATCATGGGCAAGGAATTTCCGCGCAACACGCGCGCCAACGCCTTCAATCCGCTCTGGAACCATTACCGATGCGCCGATGAAAAATGGATCTCGCTCGCGATGCTTCAGCCGGATCGTTATTGGAAAGACTTCTGCGCCACGCTCGGCCGCGGAGACCTGATCGAAGATCCGCGCTTCGCCGAAGTCAAATCGCGCGGCAAGAACGCGGCTCTCCTGATAGAGATTCTCGACGAGGTGTTCGCCGCCCGGCCGCGCGGCGAGTGGATGCGAATCCTCAAGACCGGCGGCGACTTCATCTACACGATCGTGAATTCGGTGTCCGACCTGCCCGACGATCCGCAGGTCAAGGCGAACAACTATGTCGTCGAGTATGAGCATCCCGCGCTCGGCAAGATGACGCTGCTTGGGATGCCGATTAAGTTGAGCGCGACGCCCGGTGATCCGCGCGGCCACGCACCCGAACTCGGCGAGCATACCGAAGTACTGCTCACCGGGATGCTCGGCTACTCGTGGGATGACGTCGCGCGGCTGCGCGAGGCGAACGTGATCTGAGCGCCGGTCACGGTGCTCGACGCTACGGAGGTAATCGCGATGGCGATTTCAGGGACTCTCGAGGATCGTGAGGAAGTTCGCGCATTGCACGCGCGCTATTGCTTGACGATCGACAACGCACGCTTCGATGAGTGGATCGATTGCTTCACCGAGGACGGCGTTTTCGAAAGTCCGCGGTTCGGCAAGCATGCCGGCCGCGATGGACTCCGGCGGTTCGCGGCGCTGTACAAGGAATCACTTGGCGGCGCGCAAGTGCTTCACGTCGTCGCCAGCCCGAGCTTCGAACTCGACGCCACCGCCGGCACCGGCACTGCCTACTTGCTATACTATCACTGCAAGGATGGACGCG
>JBGPNU010000065.1:0-12539 GCA_041487675.1 Binatus sp. (SeqCode) | reverse complement strand
GCGTTTACGCGCAGCTACGAAGCCTGACTGAAGACGCGGGATGCGATCACGCGAGGTCGAAAAAAAGCACCTCGGCCGGTGAGTCGGCGACGATACTGACTTTCGATTCGTCGCTAATAGCGGCGCCATCGCCCTCGGCGAGCGGTATGGCATTGATCGCGACTCCGCCGCGCGCCACTTGGATCCATCCGTGGCGTCCCGATTTCAGATCGATATCGACACTCTGTCCGCGTTCGAGCTTCGCAACCGACAGAACCGCGTCTTGATGAATCGTCACGGACTGATCGTGGCCGTCGCGCGTTGCGATCGGGACGAATGCGCCACGCGCTCTCGCGACCTCGATGGTTCGCTGTTCATATCCGGGAGCTAACCCGCGCCTGGACGGCACGATCCAAATTTGGATGAAATGAACCGGCTCCGAGGGCGAATGGTTGAACTCGCTGTGCGTGATTCCCGCGCCCGCGCTCATCGTCTGCACTTCGCCGGGCCGGATGATCGAGCCGGTGCCGAGACTGTCCTTGTGTTCGAGAGCGCCTTCGAGAACGTAGGTGACGATCTCCATGTCGCGATGCCCATGGGTGGGGAACCCCGCACCGGCGCGAACCCGATCCTCGTTGATTACGCGCAGGGTGCGAAACCCGGTCTGTTCGGGGTCGTAGTATTCACCGAATGAAAACGTGTGCCGGCTGTCGAGCCAGTCGATCTTTGTGCGTCCACGGTCCGCGGACTTGCGGGTGGTAATCATTTAATCCTCCGTCGCCGCAGATCCCGATCAGACGACTTGGCCAGCCTCTTCGATCGTAGATCCAGGTCAGGCCGCGGCGGCAGCGGGCTTCATATTCATGCGGATCGGCATGTGCTTGATGCCGCCGACGAAGCTCGAGCGCAAGCGCTCGATGGAACCTGCCAGCTCGAAGTGATCCAGTCGCTCCGCCAGTTGGCTGAAAATCACCTTCAGTTCGAGCCGCGCCAGGTTGGCGCCCAGACAGAAATGCTCGCCGATGCCGAATGCGATGTGCGGATTCGGGTTGCGGCTGATGTCGAATTGGAACGGCCGCTCGAAAACTTCCTCGTCGCGATTGGCCGAGGGATAGAACAGGCACACCGACTCACCGGCGCGAATCTTCTGGCCGCGAATCTCGGTGTCCGCGCTCGCGGTCCGCGCAAACTGAATAACCGGGGTTGTCCAGCGGACGATCTCCTCGACCGCGGAATCGATCAGCGATGGATTGCGCTTGAGCTTTTGCCACTCCGCGGGATGCTCGATGAAAGCCTGCAATCCGCCGGTGGTCGCGTTGCGGGTGGTCTCGTTGCCGGCGACGACCAGCAGGAAATAGTAGGACAGCATCTCGAATTGCGGAATCGATTCACCCTTGATCTTCGCGTTGGCGACGATGCTGGTGATGTCCTTGGTAGGATGCTTCATCCGCGCCACGACCATGTCGCTGAAATACTGGAACAGCCCGAGCCGCGCGCGATCCATGGTTTCCTGCGCACTGGCGCCTCGCTGGAATTCGGGATCGCCGCTGCCGATCGTCTCATTGGTCCATCGGAAGAGCTGATCCCAGTCCTGATGCGGGACGCCGAGCAGCTCCGCGATGACCGCAAGCGGAATTTTTGACGACACCTCGGTGACGAAATCGCACTCGCCGCGCCCGGTCACATCGTCGAGCACTTTGCGCGTGATGTTTTCGATTTCGGGTCGCAGCGGGCGCACGCCGCGCGGAGTGAAATGGCGGCTGACGATCGCGCGATACTCGCCGTGATCGGGCGGATCCATGTCGAGCAGATGACGGAACGGGGGCGTCGGACTCTCCTCCATTCCGGATTCATTCACGAATACCAGCAAGCGCGGACCGTTGAGAAACAGCTCCGGCTGCTTGGAGATCTGAATGATGTCGGCGTGCTTGGTAATCGCCCAAAACGGATCCGTCTTCGGGTACTCGCACCAGAACACCGGCTTATGCTTGCGCAGGTAGGCCCACTCTTTGTGCGGGTATCCGTTTTGCGCGTAGTGCTCGGGTCCAATTATATTGAGTGTTTCGAGTGAGAGTTCCTGCTCATTTGGCATGAAAGAGTGTCTCCGCGATCTCGGGAAAATTTATCGAATCGTCATTGGTAGCTTAATTTGCCGCCATGATTGTGCCCAATCCCGCGCGGCGAGTCATCCAGTTCAACAGTCAAACCGACGTGATTTTTGAGCCCGCGGCGACTAGTCATCGCTAACCGTAATCGCCTGGCGGGGACACAATCGCGCGGCCAGCTTGATTTTTTCGCGCATGCGCTCCGGTGGATTGGCGATGAGCAGACGGCTCTTGTCGTCGTCGCCCACTTCGAACGCTTCCGGCGCTGCCTCCTGGCATCGCATGTTTCCCTCGCAAAGCTGCTGATCGACAACCACCTTCATTGGACTCTCCTTACCCGCGCGCCGGTCTCTTCTGTCATCCTTGAGCGGATCGAAGGACCCCGGATCTTTTTCTTCATCCTGAACCCTTCGCCTTCGCTCAGGATAAACGTATGGGGCCAATGCAGCGATCATATAAGAGGATGATTCATACGACCAGCGTCGCGTCTCGCGCAGCCGACGCCGTTCGCGATGGAGCGCGCCATGATTCAATTCGACTCATTTCGCGCAGCACTGCGGCCCGATCGCCCGCGCCATGCTACACTTGTAGTTAACAAGACCCATCCTTATTGATGTGTTGGTTCCTTGGGGAACACGCGTGTTCGTGTGAAACCTTGCGTTCTAACGGTTCTTCCTGCGATACCGAGAGCCAGGTTGGGTGTGTCGGAGGCGGGGACGGATTTTATGGCATACGATCTGATTATCAAGAACGGCACGGTCATCGATGGTACCGGGTCGTTTCGCCGACGCGCCGATGTCGGAGTCAAGAACGGAACGGTCGCGGAGATCGGACGAATCACCGACGGCGCCGCGAAAATGATCGATGCGTCCGACTTGATCGTCGCACCCGGCTTCGTCGATCCGCATACTCACTACGATGCTCAGATTTGCTGGGACCCATTAGTCAGTTGCACTTCATGGCACGGGGTCACGACCGTGATGATGGGAAACTGCGGGGTGGGAATCGCACCTTGCAAGCCCGCAGTCCGCGACGTCGCCGCATGGGACCTGGTCAACGTCGAGGCGATTCCGTTCGATGCGCTGGCCAAGGGAATCAACTGGGAATGGGAGTCGTTCCCGGATTTCATGGCGGCCGCCGAGCGCCGCGGCGCCGGAATCAATCTCGCTTTTCTCGCACCGCTGACTCCGTTTCGTCGCTACGTGCTCGGCGACGAGTCGATGGAACGCGAGGCGCGGCCCGACGAGATAGCGCAAGTCGCGGCTCTGCTCCGCGAGGCGATCACAGCCGGCGCGTTCGGATTTTCCACGACCACTTTGCCCCGGCATATCGGCTACCAGGGACGTCCGCTGGCGTGCCGGCTTGCTTCGCGCGATGAACTGAAGGCCTACGCGAACGTGCTGCGCGATCTCGGCCGTGGTGCGATCGAAGTCGCGCTCACGCGCCGGGCCGGCGCGGTCTCGGAGAGCGAATACGACCTGCTCGAATTTCTTCTGAACGAGAGCGCGCGCCCGGTCACCTGGCTTGGGATGGCGAGCAGGCCCGACCAGCCCGAAGCGAGCGTCGATACGCTAAGGCGGCTGGAGCCGTTGATCAATCGCGGCGGCGTACCGCAGGTGCTCTGCAAGCCATTCGTGATTCGGATGGATCTGCGCAATCCGTTTTCGTTCGCCGACATGGCGATGTGGAGACCGGTGTTTAATCAGCCGGCCTGCAAGCAGAAGGAGTTCTATCGCGACGGCGCGTTCCGGGCGGCGTTTCGCGAGGAACTCAAGCGGCCGCATCTGTTCCAGGGCGGATGGAATCGCGTCGAGGTGCTGGAGGTCACGAATCCCGCGCTCAAACTCAACGAGGGCAGGACGGTAGCGGAGATTGCCGAGGAGCGGCACAAGGATCCGCTCGATGCGTTTTTCGACTTGGCGCTCGCCGACGATCTGAACATCCAGTACACGATGCAGCAGTATCACGAAGCTGGAATTCGCCAGCTGGTGTCGGATTCGCGCACCATGATCGGCCTCTCGGAGGGCGGCGCGCATGTGAACATGCTCTGCGACGCGGGCTACTGCACTTATTTGCTCGGCACCTGGGTGCGCGAGCGCAAGGCGATGACGCTGGAGCAGGCGGTCAAGCGCATCACCTCGGAGCCGGCGGACTTCTTCGGCATCAGAGATCGCGGGCGTCTCAAGGCCGGGCTTCCCGCCGACATCGCGATTTTTGACGAGCATCGGGTCGGCTCCGCAAAACGCGCGCGGATGCAAAACGATCTGCCCGGAGGCGGACGACGGCTGGTGATGCCTGCGGAGGGAATCGAATACACGATTGTGAATGGCGATGTGCTCTACGAGCACGGAAACCATTCGGGCTACCTGCCCGGCCGCGTGCTGAGGTCGGGCGCGGATTGGAGGGCGCAATCTTCTCCGCAACTGCGGCAGCCTGAACCGATCACGGCAAAATAGTCGCCCCTTCTGCGCGACGCGATCTTTTCTGGCATCCTGTGATCGATTCGGGAGCGGACTAAGCCATCTATCTGAAGCCACTCAAAGCGGATTTTCTCGGGAGTGGAGGCCGAACGGCGCTGTCTTACCTCGCCCGTTATTTCACGGGAGAGGAGGCAGACCGCCTGGCGGTCGGTAGGTGAGGGTTCTGCGCTATCGTGGCTGCGGCAATGCGCGCTTTTTTCGGAATGCGAAACCCAAACTGGGTTTCGCGCTTCCCGTCGGGAAGATGCGGCCGGAGTTTACCCTGAGTACTCGAAGGGGCCTGTTAGAAGTATGAATGAGGAGTTGCCAAGTTCCTTCAACGAGTGCGGTCACGGCCGTCGGGAATCGGCACCGCTGCGGGACGCGTCCTGATTCTGATTCCCTCGCCCGCTGTCGGGAGAGGGTTAGGGTGAGGGACATCTGCGGCGCGATTGTCTGATGCGCCGCAAAATCGCGATCGCACCCCGGGCTCGACCGCGAAGCTCCGCGCAGTAGGCCCGGCGCCGCTGACTCATCATAACTAACACTGCTGTAGCGCGCGCAACCGCTCGACAGTTTAGTTGTGCTATGAGCTGAACGACGCACACGCTTCTACCCGCGCGCGGAGCAACCGCCCAGGAGGAATGATCATGGCCGAATTCGGAATTTCGATGTTCCCGACCGATTATGCAATCCAGCCGATCGATCTCGCGCTTGCGGCTGAACAACGCGGCTTCGAGTCGATGTTCTTTCCCGAGCACACTCATATCCCCGCGTCGCGCAAGACGCCTTTCCCGGGAGGCGCCGAGTTACCCAAGGAGTATTGGCACACGCACGATCCGTTCGTAGCGCTCGGCGCTGCGGCCGCGGTTACCAAGAAGCTCAAACTCGGCACCGGAGTATGCCTGGTGATCGAGCGCGACCCGATCGCGCTCGCCAAGCAAGTCGCGTCGCTCGACATGATCTCGGGCGGACGCGTGATCTTCGGAATCGGCGCGGGATGGAACGTCGAGGAGATGGAAAATCATGGCGCGATCTTCAAGCGGCGCTGGAAAATCGTCAAGGAGAAAATCCTCGCGATGCGCCAGATTTGGACCAAAGAGGCGGCCGAGTTTCACGGCGAGTTCGTGAACTTCGATCCGATCTGGTCTTTTCCCAAGCCGGTGCAGGCGGGCGGACCGCCGGTTTTGCTCGGCTCGCAATCTCCAAAGACATTCGATCGGGTCGCGGAATACTGCGACGGATGGATGCCGATCAATTTTCCAAGATACGATCTCGCCGCCAATCTGAAGGCGCTCAGCGAAGCGGGCAAGAAAGCCGGCCGGATGAAACTCCCCGTCTCGATGTTTGGAGTCGGCCCGAACGAGGAGCAGATCAAGAAGTTTCTCGATCTCGGCCTCGATCGGCTCATCTTCGCGCTGCCACCCGCGCCGCGCGAGACGGTGCTCCCGATGCTCGACAAATATGCCGAGCTCAAGGCGAAGGCGCGCTGAAAGCTCGGGGCCGTACGCAAATTTTTCTTGTCCGAGCCTCTTGACTGGATCGGTCGCGACCTTTAGGCTACCCAGCCTATCGGGTAATGCTCTCGAAAAAGTCCAAATACGCCCTCAAGGCCTTGATGGTCCTGGCCAAGGAATACGGCCAGGGTCCGGTGCTCATCTCAGATGTGGCGCAGCGCGAGGGTATTCCCCGCAAGTTCCTCGAACTGATCCTGCTCGAACTGAAGAATCAAGGGATTTTGCAAAGCAAAAAGGGCAAGGGCGGCGGATATTTCCTTGGCCGCGAACCCCGGCTAATCAGCGTCGGCCACATAATTCGCATACTGGACGGCCCGATCGCGCCGCTGCCCTGCGTGAGCAAGACCGCTTATATGCGATGCCGCGAGTGCCGCGACGAGCGCAGTTGCGGGATCCGAATCGTAATGAAGGAAGTTCGCGACGCGACCGCCAAAATAATGGACTCGACTTCGCTCGCGGACATGCTGAGCCGGGTCGAAGCGGTCGTGACCGGGAAAGAATCATTGAGTTTCGCTATCTGAGGCGGGATTGCTCTTTTTTTTAACGATTAGTCTAGTCATCTAATAGGATTAATTATGAAAGACACGCGAACCACCAACGGGATCGAAACTCAGCCGGAGTCGAACGGTCACAACGAAAACGAAATCCTGCGGCGCATCGCGAGCGCGATCAGCGGGGTTCGTTTTGGTTCGGTCGAGGTCGTTATCCAGGATTCGCGAGTAGTGCAGATCGAGCGCAAGGAGAAGTTCCGCCTCGACAAGCCGGGTCGCGCATAGAGTTTTACAAAGTTGGCGACGCGAGCCAAAAGTTTTTCAATGAAGAGCACCGGACCAGGGAAGGATTCGGGCGCACCATGACAGAGCCGTTAGTCATCAACCGCGAGCTGACCGGTCATCCGGAAGTTCCCAAGACGATGAGGGACTTTCGAGATGAGAAAACGCACTTTGCCGGTGCGGCCAGTTCTGCTGGCGGCCGTAATTGCCGGGGCATTCGGACCCGCGGGGCTGGCGCATGCGCAGTCGAAGCTCTCTGTCGATCAAAAGGATCAGGAAATCCAGTTGCTCAAGTCAGAAGTTAAGCAACTCGAGCGGAGGGTCGAGACTCTGGAGGGGCTCGACCAAAAAGTGAAAGCGATCGACCGCAAACTCGAAGTTCAGGCCGAGACGGAGCATCGCAACGCCCTAGAGGCGCCGATTATCAAGGCGGGCGCGGAAGGCTTCTCGTTCTCCTCGCCGCAAAATGACTACAAGGTCAACTTCGGCGGAATCATCCAAGGCGACGGCCGTTTCTTCACCAGCGGCGCCGACAAGAACGCCGGCAGCACGTTCTACCTGAACCGGGTGCGGCCGATCCTTAGCGGCACGCTCTTTAAGTACTACGACTTCAACATCACGCCCGATTTCGGCCAGGGCAAGGTCGTTCTGCAGGACGCCTATTTGAACATGACGTATCTCCCGCAGGCGCAGCTACAGACAGGAAAGTTTAAAGCGCCATTGGATCTCGAGCGCTTGCAGGTCGATCGCGACCTGCTTTTCAGCGAGCGTGGGGAGACGATCAACCTGGTCCCGAACCGCGATACGGGCGTCGAACTCCACGGCGATCTGTTTGACAAACGGCTGACCTATCAGCTCGCGCTGATGAACGGCGTGCCGAACAACACGGCGTCGGTGGACATCGACAACAACGACGGCAAGGACTTCGTCGCGCGCGTCTTCGCGACGCCGTTCAAACTCAGCGAACACGAATGGGCCAAAGGGCTCGGCCTGGGTGTTGCCGCTTCTTATGGTGATGAACGCGGCGGCACGACCTCGGTTTACAAGACCTACGGCCAGAGCACCTGGTTCTCCTACGCAAACGGTGTCACCGCGTCCGGCGAGCGCACGCGCCTCGAGCCGCAGGCCTACTACTACTGGCGCAGCTTCGGATTGTTAGGCGAATACGTGTCGGATCAGCACTCGCTGAACCGGTTCACGACGGTCGGGAAAAAGTTCATCAACGCTACCGATACTTTCAGGGACGACGGTTACATGGTGCAGGGTTCCTGCCTGCTGACGGGCGAAGACGCGTCCTACGGTTGGATCAAGCCGTATCGTCCGTTCGACCCGCGCAGTGGAAAATGGGGCGCATGGGAGTTGGGGGCCCGAATCAGCAACCTGTCTGCGGATCCCCGGCAGTTCAAACTCGGGTTCGCCAGTCCGACCGTCTCCGCGAAAACGGCGACCGAATACGCGCTGGGCGTCAACTGGTATCTGAGCGACAACATCAAATGGCAGTTCGACTACGCGCGCACGTTCTTCAAATGGGGCGCCGGCGCGAAAGGCGCGGTCAGTGACCGCCCGGACGAAAGCGTCTTCGAGTCGCAACTGCAAATCGCGTTCTGAACATTGGAGCAAGGAATGTTTCGAGGCAGATTGAAATTGACTTATACGCTAGCCGCCATCGCCGTGGCGGCGAGCGTTGCCGTCGGCGCGGGCGCCGCGCGTGCAGCTCAGATCACACTCCTGAATGTGTCGTACGATCCCACCCGCGAACTTTACGAATCGGTCAATGCTCAGTTCGCAAAGGACTGGAAAGCGAAGACCGGAGACACTCTCACGATCAATCAGTCTCACGGCGGCTCGGGCAAGCAGGCGCGCGCAGTGATCGACGGTCTCGAGGCCGATGTCGTTACGCTCGCTCTGGCCGGCGATATCGACGCGATCGCGGAGAAGGCGAACCTGCTTCCGTCGAACTGGCAATCGCGCCTGCCCGAGAACAGTTGCCCCTACACCTCGACGATCGTGCTGCTGGTGCGCAAGGGAAATCCAAAAAAGATTCACGATTGGGATGACCTGGTGAAGCAGGGAATCGCGGTAATCACGCCGAATCCCAAGACCTCGGGCGGCGCGCGATGGAATTTCCTGGCGGCGTGGGGCTACGCGCTCAAAAAGAACGGCGGCGACGAGACCAGGGCGTCCGCATTCGTCAGCGCGCTTTACAAGAACGTGCCGGTGCTGGATTCGGGAGCGCGCGGCGCGACGACTACCTTTGTGGAACGCGAAATCGGCGACGTGCTGATCGGATGGGAAAACGAGGCGCGGATGGCGATCAAGCAATTCGGCGCCGGCAAGTACGAAGTCATCTATCCGTCGTTAAGCATCGTGGCCGAACCTCCGGTCGCGTGGGTGGACGAGGTGGCGAGCCGGCACGGCGCCGCCGCGGTCGCGAAGGCGTACCTTGAATTTCTATACACGCCCGCGGGCCAGCAGATCATCGCGCAAAACTTTTATCGTCCTCGCGATCAGGCGGTCTCGGCCAGGTACGCGAGCCGATTCCCGAGTCTGCCTCTGATCACGATCGATGGAGATTTCGGCGGATGGAAAAGCGCGCAGCCGAAGTTTTTCGGTGACGGCGGCGTATTCGACAAGATCTATCAGCCGGGAAGTTGAGCCAGGGTTGCTAGGAAAAGATCGGTAGGAAATCGAGGTAATTCTGAGCGGTGGCGACCAGGCGAACCAACGTACTGCCGGGATTCAATCTGACCCTGGGCTACACGCTCGCGTACCTCGGAATCGTCGTGCTGATTCCGCTTTCGACGATCTTCTTCAAGACCTTCACGCTGAGCTGGCCGCAGTTTTGGGCCGCGGTCGCATCGCCGCGCACGATTGCCGCCTACCGGCTGAGCTTCGGCGCGTCGCTGGCGGGAGCGCTGGTCAACTCGGTGTTCGGATTCATCGTGGCGTGGACGTTGGTCCGCTACGAATTTCCCGGCAAAACCCTGATCGACGTGATGGTCGATCTGCCGTTTGCGCTGCCAACCTCGGTCGCGGGCATCACTCTTACCGCGATCTATGCGGGCAACGGCTGGATCGGGCGGTATCTCGCGCCGCTCGGAATCAAGGTCGCGTACGCGCCGCTGGGCGTGGCGGTCGCGATGACCTTCGTCGGCCTGCCATTCGTGGTTCGCACCGTTCAGCCGGTGCTCGAGGATCTCGACAAGGAATATGAGGAAGCGGCGGCTACGCTCGGCGCGACACGGCTGCAGACGTTCATGCTGGTGATCGCGCCGGCGGTGATTCCTGCTTTGCTGACCGGATTCGCGCTCGCGTTCGCGCGTGCGCTCGGCGAATACGGCTCGGTGGTGTTCATCTCGGGCAACATGCCGATGCATACCGAGGTGGTGCCGCTGTTGATCATGAGCAAGCTCGAGCAGTTCGACTACGCGGGCGCGACCGCGATCGCGGTCGTCATGTTGGTCGTATCGTTCCTGCTCCTGCTCGGCGTAAACGTGCTTCAGCGATGGAACAGCCGGCGACTGGCGGCGTAGGTTTTCGCCGCAAAAGACAAGAGAGACGAAAGCGGAAATGGCTGAAACACCGGACCGGCTGCGCCAGGCGGATAGCGAGCCGAAAAATCCTGCGACGGAAGATCCGCCGATAGTCAGGCTCGCGCTGATTTCGATCGCACTCGTATTCGTGGGGTTGTTCGTGTTTGTCCCGGTGATCGCGGTGTTCGCGCAAGCGCTCTCGAAAGGGATTGGCGCCTACTTCGCCGCGATTGTCGATCCTGAGGCGCGCGCCGCGATTCGACTAACCTTGATGACCGCCGCGATCGCGGTGCCGCTCAACGTCGGTTTCGGAATTGCCGCGTCGTGGGCGATCGCGCGCTTCGATTTTCCCGGCAAGCAGGCGCTGCTGACGCTTATCGACCTGCCCTTCTCGGTCTCGCCGGTAATCTCCGGGATGCTGTTTGTTCTGCTGCTGGGCGTGCATGCGCCGATTGGCGGATTTCTCGCCAGCCATGGGATAAGGATCATATTTGCCGAGCCGGGAATCGTGCTCGCGACCATCTTCGTCACCTTCCCGCTCGCTGCGCGCGAACTTATCCCGATTATGCAGGCGGTCGGCAGCGAGGAGGAGGAAGCCGCGATCGTGCTCGGCGCCGGCGGATGGCAGACCTTTTTCCGGGTGACGCTGCCCAACGTCAAGTGGGGCCTGCTCTACGGGATGGTGCTGTGCAACGCGCGCGCGATGGGCGAATTCGGCGCGGTTTCGGTGGTCTCCGGCCATATTCGCGGGCATACGAATACGATGCCGCTGTACATCGAGATTCTGTACAATGATTACCAGTTCGCGGCCGCGTTTGCGGTCTCGTCGCTGCTTACCCTGCTCGCGATCGCGACGCTCATCGCCAAGCGTTTTCTGGAGCGCCGCGTGGTTCCCGCGAAACAGGAACAGGACGAGATTGCGCCCAAGGTTGCTGCATGAGTATCGAGCTCAGAAACATCAGCAAAAAGTTCGGCGACTTCGTTGCGGTTGACAATATCAGCCTGCATATCGAAACCGGCGAACTGGTCGCGCTGCTGGGACTGTCGGGCTCGGGCAAGACCACGCTGCTAAGAATCATCGCGGGCCTGGAAACACCTGACACCGGCGAAGTCCTGTTTCATGGCGAGGACGCGAGCGACGTCAGCGTTCGCGATCGCAAGGTCGGTTTCGTTTTTCAGCATTACGCACTCTTCCGTCACATGACGGTGTTCGAAAATGTCGCGTTCGGACTTCGCGTGCTGCCACGAAAAGCGCGGCCCAATGAGGCCGAGGTCGCGCGCCGCGTCCATGAGCTGCTGAAACTCGTGCAGCTCGACGTTTTTGCCGATCGGTATCCGTCACAGCTCTCGGGCGGCCAGCGTCAGCGGGTTGCACTCGCACGCACACTCGCCGTCGAACCCAAGGTATTGCTGCTCGACGAGCCGTTCGGCGCGCTGGACGCCAAGGTGCGCCAGGAACTTCGCCGATGGCTCAAACGGCTGCACGACGAGATCAAGATCACCAGCGTCTTCGTCACCCACGATCAGGAAGAGGCGCTCGAGCTCGCCAACCGGATCGTCGTGATGAACAATGGACACGTCGAGCAGATAGGCTCTGCCGAAGAGGTCTATCATCATCCCGCCAACGCCTTCGTGTACAACTTCCTGGGCAACGTGAACCTGTTTCACGGCCGGATCGAGAACGGCCGGGTGTTTCTCGGTGATACCGCCGTCGAAGTGGAAAATACTCACGCGCACGCGCATCCCGAGACCGGCAAGGCCGTGCTCTACGTGCGGCCGCATCTGCTCGAGATCGTGATGCAGCCCAATGGCAAGCAAACTTTCCCGGCGACGGTCAGATCGATAAATCCTGCCGGTCCGCAGGTCAAGGTCGAGCTGGTCGCCGAGTGGGGCGACATGGTGCAGGTCGAGATCGATCACGATCGTTACCAGGCGCTCCATCTGGAGCCGGGCGCGACCGTGTATCTGCGGCCCAAGGAACAGAAGCTGTTCGTGTATCAGATCTAGGACTCCAGGCCGGCGCGTGGGAACCGCGCGGCCGTCGAAGCCGTTGTCTAGTATGCAATGATCAAAACAACTCAAAACGATCATCTAATCGGACGGCGAGTATTCGTCGCAGCGCTCGCCGCGATACCCGCGATCATCGCGTTCGGTTACGTTGAAACTGGTATCG
>JBGPNU010000064.1:0-12540 GCA_041487675.1 Binatus sp. (SeqCode) | reverse complement strand
TTCCCTCGAGGGAAGGGGAACCAGTCAAAAGGAAGTCCGAAACCCATCGCCCCCGGCGCAGGTGTGGGTTTCGGTATCCGAACTCCTTATCTTTCTCCTTCCCCTACCGCACCGCGACGCGGCCGCCATCGAGCCGCCATTCGATCGCCGTGCAGCGGCGCGCGAGCGCGTCGTCATGGGTGACGATCACCATCGCGCCGGGATACTCAATAAGAGCTTCCTCGAGCCGTTCGATCGCGGGCATATCGAGATGATTGGTCGGCTCGTCGAGGACCATCGCCCAGACCTGGTGGCCGAGACCGTAAGCCATCGCGAGCTTGCGCGCCTCGCCGGGTGAAGGCGACGCGGACTCGAGCAAGCGGTCGGGATCGACGCCGAGAGCAGCGACGAGGCCGAGCACGCGGCCGCGCTCGTCAGCCGGCAGTTCGCGAACCGAATCGAGCATTCGGGCGCCGTCATGAGCGGTGAGTTCCTGCGGCAGATACAGGATGCGCGAGGCGACGACGTGAGCGCCGCGCATCATCGCGGCGAGCAGCGTGCTCTTGCCGATTCCGTTGGGGCCGGCGACGCGAATTTTCGCATCGCGGAGCACCGCCAGATGCACGTCTTCGAGGAGCGTCGCGCCGCCCGCGGAGACGATGGGAGTGTCGAGGGTGAAGATCTTGGCGGCCGGAGCGGGCACGTAATCGACAAACACCGAGCGTCCCTTGTCTTTGCGGAACTTGTAATCGCCGAGCTTGACCGAGACGCGGTCCACGCTCGCACGGAGCAATCCCGCATCGCGGGAAATTCTCCGCGAGGCCATCTCGGCCTTGCCCTTCGCCGCCATGCTGGTCGCATCATGGTCGTTCCGGAACTTCATCCTCCTTCGGGTGCCCGCATTCGCCTCGGCCTCGGCCGACATTGCGAGCCGGCGCTTGTCGGCGAGACGGCGAACCAGGGTTTCGCGCTGATGCTTGAACTGTTCGTACTGCGCATGATGCTCGTGCTCCTCGGCCTCCCATGCGCGCTTCGCGTCGCTGTAGGATCCTCGCCAGATGCGCGCACTGCCGTCGTGAACCCGCACGGTATAGCCGGTGATACGGTCCAGCAGCGCGCGATCGTGAGAGACGACGATTCCAACCCCGCGAAAGCGCTCGAGGCCGGCGACCAGCAGCACGCGCGCTTCGAGGTCGAGGTGATCGGTCGGTTCGTCGAGCATCAGGATCGAAGGCTCGGCCGCGAGCGCGGCGCCGACTTGCCATCGCTTGCGCTCGCCGGGCGAGAGCGTTGGCCATCGTCGGAGCATCGCCGGATCGAGACGCAGCTCGCCGTGGATTCGTCGCGCGCCGCCGTCGAGCGCCCGGGCAAAAGATGTAATCTCGGGGGTCATCGTTTCGACGGTTTGCGCGCAGACTTGGATCAGCGTCGCCGGCGGATCGAGATGGACATGGCCTGAAACCGGTTCGAGATCGCCGGAGATAAGGCGGAGCAAGGTTGTCTTGCCCGCGCCATTAGGCCCGACCACGCCGGTCCATCCGGACGCGAGCGTGAGCGTCACATCGGAAAGAATCGAAACGGAATCGGCGTATGAAAAAGAGAGACCTGATAGTCGCACGAACATGGTAACTGCTCCCGAAAGATGCGCCCGCGCGCAAATCGCCGCGCGAGCTGTTGTCCGAAGACACGAACTATGGAGTAGTTACTTCCGCACGCCTTTAGTCTCTCCTGTGAGGGATGTACCGAAAATATCCGCGCGACGAACGCGAATCAATCACCTCTCACACACTCTTCAAAAGAAACCCAGAGTTAGCGAAACCCAAACTCAAGTTAGGGGCTGGCCCCTGCAAACGCGTGAGGTTTCAGTTTCTGGATTCTTGTCTTCTGTTTTACAGTAATGTTCAACGCCGGCGCTCGGTCTGTTCGCTCGGCAGCGCCGCCTCGGCCACGCGAGCGGGGATTGGAGCCTCCGCGGTACGAACTATTCCGTACAATGCAGAAGCGATTGCCGCGCCGATTAAGGGCGCCACGATGAATAGCCAAAGCTGGCTGAGCGCCCATCCTCCGACGAACAACGCCGGCCCGATGCTCCGCGCCGGATTGACCGAAGTGTTAGTCACCGGAATCCCCACCAGATGGATTAGGACGAGAACTATCCCAATAGGAATTCCGGCGAAACCGACCGGTGCTTTGACATCCGTGGAACCCAGGACGGTGAAGACGAGAAAAAAAGTCAGCACCACCTCGGCGACGAATGCCGCGGTGAGACCGTATCCGCCTGGCGAATGAACTCCGTAACCATTCGCGGCGAGTCCGCCGACGGCCGCGTCGTAGCCGGCAGAGGTATCGCGGGCAATGATCAACAAAACGGCGGACGCGATCACGGCGCCCACGATCTGCGCCACGATATAACCGGGGACGTGCTTTGAATCGAATTTGCCGCTGAGCAGGAGACCCACCGTGACCGCCGGATTTATGTGACATCCGGATATCGGTCCGATTGCGTACACCATCGCCAGCAGTGAGAATCCGAAGGCCAGCGCCACTCCGCCGAATCCGATCTTACCGCCGGCCAGAACTGCGGCACCGCATCCGCCAAAGACCAGCACGAACGTCCCGATCAATTCGGCAATGTACCTCTTCATGGCGAACCCTCCTTTCGCTAAGCGATAGATCGTTTCCGGGAAACTGTATCCTCAGCCGATTGGCGCTGGCTCACGAGTGCTTAAGCTTTTTGATCTCCTCGGCCATCTCGGGGACCGCCTTGAACAGGTCGGCGACCAGTCCGTAGTCGGCGACGGCGAAAATCGGCGCCTCTTCGTCCTTGTTGATCGCGCAGATCACTTTCGAGTCTTTCATCCCGGCCAGATGCTGAATCGCACCCGAGATTCCGACCGCGATATAGAGTTCGGGCGCGACCACCTTGCCGGTCTGTCCGACCTGCAAATCGTTGGGAACGAAACCCGCATCCACCGCCGCGCGTGACGCGCCCATCGCGGCGCCCATTTCATCGACCAGCGGCTCGAGCACGGTCTTGAAGTTCTCGCCCGACTTTAGTCCGCGTCCGCCGGATACGATGATTCGCGCCTCGGTGAGTTGCGGGCGATCGCTCTTGGTCGCGTTGAACGAGACGAATTCCATCTTGAGCGCGGCCGTGTCGATTTCCGCGTTCTGCTTTTCCACCGGCGCCGCGGTATCGCCAGGCTTGGCGGCGTCGAATGCGGTCCCGCGGACGGTGAGCACTTTGACAGGTCCCTCGAGTTCGACAGTCGCCATCGCGTTGCCGGCGTACATCGGACGCACAAAAGTATGGTCGTCGTTGATCGCGGTGATTTCCGAAGCCATCGGAGCGTCGAGGCGCGCGGCGAGCCGCGGGAACAGATCCTTGCCCATCGCGGTGGCGGTCGCGATTACGAATTCCGCGTTTTCCTTTTTCGCGAGCGCGGCGAGCGCCTGCGCGTGCGCGTCGGCGAGATAGTTTTTGAGTGCGGGATGCGCCAGCGCGATCACTTTGGCGACGCCGAACTTCGCGATCTCGGCGGCGGCACCCTCGGGAGCGTCGCCCGACACAACCGCAATCGCGCTGGAGCCGCGTTTTTTCGCCAGCTCGAGGCCCGCGTGGATCGCGGTCAGTGTGGTTTTGGGGAAATGTCCCCCCTGATGCTCCGCGAATATCAGAACGTCACCCATATTCACTCCAGCAGGGGCCAGCCCCTGCACCCCATGGCAGGATTTCCTTTCTCCTCACTCATAGTTCTAACAGGCGCGTCAGCGCCGCATCCTTCTTTTTCCCGCGGCGGTGCCGATTCCCAACGGGAAGTCCGAAACCATGCGCCGGGGGCGATGCGTGAGGTTTCGGGAATTTTCTTTTTTTCTGTCCCTTTCGCGTTAGATCACCTTTGCTTCCGTATGCAGCACCGCGACCAGCTCCTGCACCGACGCGACCTTGCGCCCGGCCTGGCGCTTGGGCGGAGCGGCAAGAGTTTTTATCTTGAGCTTTGGCGCGAGGTCGATCCCCAGGCTGTCGGCGGGAATCTCTTTCAACTCTTTCTTGCGCGCCTTCATGATGCCGGGCAGCGATGCGTAGCGCGGCTCGTTCAGGCGGAGATCGGTGGTGATGACCGCGGGCAGCTTGAATGCGATCGTCTCGAGTCCGCCGTCAATTTCGCGCGTGACCGAGGTCTTGTCGGCGCCGATTTCGACCTTGGAAGCAAATGTCGCCTGCGGCCATCCGAGCATCTCAGCGAGCATCTGTCCGATCTGGTTGGAGTCGTCGTCGATCGCCTGCTTGCCGAGGATAATCAGTTCGGGTTTCTCGTCGGCGGCGACCTTGGCCAGGATGCGCGCGATTGCGAGCGAGTCGAGCGCGGCGTCGGTCTTGACCAGGATCGCCCGGTCGGCGCCTATCGCAAGGCCGGTGCGCAGTTGCTCCTGCCAGGTGGACTGGCCGACGGTGATGAGCACGACTTCGCCGGTCTGCTTTTCCTTGATCCGGAGCGCTTCCTCAATAGCGATTTCGCAAAAGGGGTTGATGACCCATTTCACGTTGTCGGTGGCGATACCGGAGCCGTCGGGCAGCACGCGGATGGTGGTCGCGGGGTCGGGAACTCGCTTGATTGGTACTAGAATCTTCAAAGCCTAAACTCCACGCATTCGTTCATAGATCGCTGCCCTCAGATTCGCATAGGACTCGCAAACCTTACTAATGCCGATGCCGCCGCGCAAAGCCCCGCTCACCGGATCGCGCGCGGCATACGCGCTTAGGCGTTTAGTTCGTCGAGGATCGCCCTGGCGTCCTTCAGGTCGGCGGTGTCGAAACCCTCGGTGAACCAGCCGTAGATTTCCGCGAGCATCACGCGGGCTTCGTCGCGCTTGTGTTGTTTTGCGAGCAGCCGCGCAAGGCTGGTCGTGGCGCGCAGCTCCCACGACTTCGCATGCTGCCTGCGCGAAATTTCGATCGCGGTGCGGAAGGACTTCTCCACATGCGGGGCATTCGATGCGCCCTGAGCCAGCATGAGTTCGCCCCGCACGCGATGCAGCTCCGCCTCATAGTACCGTTGGCCGGTTTTCTCGACGAACTCGAATGCCTCATCGATCGTGCTGAGACCATCATCGAAGCGCTTCAGCCGGGTGAGAGCGGTGGCGATAAAAACAAGCCCGCGGTCGCAGATATACTCAGAGCCGGCAGCCTTCAACTCCGACATATGATGTCTCATTCGCGCGATGCCGCCCTCGGGATCGCCCGCCAGCGCATCCGCCCACCCGAGATAAATTTCGCCCAGCGCGCGGCCCGCCAGGAAGCCCGATTCGAGCGCTAGTACTAATCGCGTTTTCGCCCTCGCTCTCATCTGCTCGGACTCGCGGCGGAGCTCGCAAATGTAGGTAGCGAATCCGTGTATGTCCACCAGGATATTCTTTGCGGCTCCGGGTGCTTGCGCGATGGCGGTCGCGATACTCATTCGTTCCAGTGCGCGATCCGGGTAACCCAGGAACCACAGGTTCCATCCAGAGAGCGCGCGGTTGTTTTGTCGAGTCCCCATCCGATCGATTGTCGTCCAGTCTTGGGGCGTTTGTCCGGCGTGCTGCAGTGTCAGACCCGCTGCTGGCTTCGCCTTGGACTCCAGCAGTGCCCACGCCTTGGCGAAGGTTTGGTCGGCGCGCTCGAAGTCGCCCGAGGCCATCTCGGTGTACGCCAACCAGTTCGCAGATTCTGCAATATGTCCGACGCTTCGGTGTTCCTCGGCGCGCGCAACCAACTCGGCACTTATCATCTCCGCTTCGAGCACGTCGGGGCGGAGTTGCTGAACGAAAAAACTGCCGTAGAGTGCCCGCCAGGTTTTTTCCCAGTGGATGCCGGGCCGCCGACTAAGCACTACTGCTCGCGAAATAGACTGCTCGGCTTCATGCGAGGCGAGGCCCTTGTTCTCACCCAGCGCCGCAAACACTGCGATCCTGAGGTTGAACTCCAGCTCTGCGCGACGGTCGTCATCGGGGAGTTGCTGCAGAAGTTCGAGCCCGCTCTCGAACTGGGCGAGTGCTTCGGCATATGAGCCGAGGTCAAAGAACCGCCGGATGGCACGCAAGCAATATTCCGCCGCCTTGGCCGGATTGCCGCCGCGAGCGTAGTGGTGCGCAAGTTCAGCGACGTGGTCGTCGAGGCTGCCGGCATATGTGGATTCCGACGCGGCGGCACAGCTTCGCTCGATCGCCTCGGCTACTTCGAGATGAAGCTTCTGGCGCCGCGCCGCCGACAAGCCGCCGATCACCGCCTGTCGAATAAGCTCGTGTGAGAACTCAAACCGGGCCTTGGGACTCTCCGCGACCGAGAAAACCAGTCCCGCCTTTTCGGCTTCCTCGACGCACTCCAGAAGCGAGTCCGCGTCAGCTCCGCTCGAAGCCTGAAGAATTTCGAAACTGAAGAAGCGTCCGATCACCGCTGCCGTCGCGAGGATCTTCTGTGTGAGGTCGCTGAGCCGCGCCAGTCGCCGAGCGACGACCAGCCGCACGCTCGGCGGCGCGTCCAACTCGGCAATCTTGAGCTCGGAGCGAAACTGTCCCGACGAATCGTACAATCGATCTTCCTCTTCGAGATGACGGAACAGTTCCTCGACGAAGAAGGGATTGCCCTCCGTCTCGGCGTATATCTCGCTCACCACGACGGCCGGTGGTGTTTTGCCACTCAGGCTCTTCAGCATCGCGGCCACTTCATCGCGTGGCAGGCCTTTGAGGCTCACCCGAGTCGCGAGCCGTCCACGGAGTAAATCTTCCAGCGTCTTTGCCAATCCGCGAGTGACATTCAGGTCAGCGTCGCGGTAGGTGCCGATCACCATCAGAGGCAGATCGGAAAGCCGCTGCGTCAGGTGATCGAGCAGCGCCAATGTCGAATCGTCGGCCCAGTGAAGGTCATCGAGGATCATCAGCGTCGGTTGTTCTGAAGCGATCCGGGCGGCGAAGTCGAAAAAGCAATTGAACAAATGGCGCCGCGCCTGCGCTGGCGGCAAATCGAGCGGTGGCGGAAGCTCCGGCAGGATGTTCTTGAGTTTGGGGATCAAGCGCGCCAACTCCGGCCCCTGGTCTCCCAGTGCCGTGCGCAGACTGTCCGGGTTTGACACCCGATCGACGAAGTTCTCCAGGATTTCCACGAACGGCAGATAGGCGACGGCTTCGTCGTGCTCGGAGCAATGCCCGGCCAGCAGCGCCATTCGCTTTGCGTCAGCCACGGCCGCAACTTCATCCGCCAGCCGCGTCTTGCCGACGCCGGGTTCGCCGGAAATCAGGAACAGGCGCCCGCGCCGGGAAGCCGCATCGTCGAGTCCGCTCAGGATCGAAGCCAGCTCGCGCTCGCGTCCCACCATCGCACCCGGCGGCCGAGCTCGAAATTGCTCCGCTCTACTTATCTTCGGTCCGCGAATCTCCGCGACGAATCGATAGCCCCTGGCCGGCACGGTAGCCACGAATCGCGGCGCCTCGGGATTGTCGCACAAAGCCCGCCGGACCTTTCGTACCGCAGTGTTGATGCTGGTCTCGCTATCGACGAAGACGCCCTTGCCCCAGACGCGCTCGATAATTTCCTCGCGCGTAACGAGCTGTCCACGGCGCTCGACCAACAAGGATAGCAGCTCGAGCGGAATACGCTGGAGCGGAACGACCACGCCGCCCCGGCGCAGCTCGTAGGCGCCGCGGTTCAGCACAAAATCCTCAAACTGGAAGAGATCTTCGGACATTTGTCCCGATCGCGGATTCTACTTGGGTCGCGAGCGAGCGTATAGCCGCGTTTCTTCAACGAGTTCAGAGAGAGTTCAGGAGAGGTTCAGCCTTGGTCCATTGGCCGCGCTGTTCCAGTCAGGAATGATTGTCGTCAACAGGAATGATTCGCCACAGGAGGAAGCAGTAATGCGTAAGGTAGCGACACTGATTCTGCTGGCTGGGTGCGTGATTTTAGCCGGCGCGACACACGCGAACGCGCAGGGAAACTCGCCAGGCCTCGCCCAAGTCGTGGCATTGGACGAATGCGATCCGACCACGTTCAACGCGGCGGTGGGCCCTGACTTCTGCAAGAACGTCACGCTTGGAGCGTTTACCACGTTGTCCGATCTATTTGCATCGGCGGAGGCTGGAACCCCCGATCCGGGCTGGGACTTCGAACCCGACAAGTTGGCGATCAACAAGGGGGACGTCCTTTCTGTGGTCGATCAGGGCGGTGAGCCCCACACCTTTACGGAGGTGAAAGCATTCGGTAACGGATTCTTACCGCCGCTCAACGTGGGGGGCGCGACGAGCGTTGTTCCGGAGTGCGCCGGCGGCTTTTCCACCGTCGCGGTGGCCAGGACGCGAATCCTTCAGGGTAGCCATCTCGATATCACTGGCCTGTCGAAGGGAAAACATCTATTCCAATGCTGCATCCATCCCTGGATGCGCGTGGAAGTAAACGTGAAGTGATCCGCGGGCAGCATCCGCGGGCAGCACCACTGCTCGCGGATGCGCCCAATCGTTGCGCCCGAGCCGGACAAGCGCTACAGGTGCATGCGCGGCTGTCTCTATCGTAGATGACACTATCATGGACAGGTTTCTTCAGGGCCATTAGCGCCGGGCTGGTGATGCTGGCAGTTTTCAGCGCCTCACCCGCTTTTGCCATCCCCACCCTGCGCGTAGTTACCAATACGAACGACAGCGGCGCCGGTTCGCTGCGCCAAGCTATTCTGGACGCCGATGCCAGCAATACCGGCGACTCCATCGTGTTTCAGAGCGGCGTCACGGGCACGATCACGCTGACCAGCGGCAGCCTTGCGATTGCAACTTCCCTGACGATCGACGGTCCCGGCGCGTCCACTCTAGCCGTCAGCGGGGACAGCAACTCTCAGGTTTTCACCATTGACCCGGGCGCGACAGTGTCTATCTCCGGCTTGACCGTCGAGTTAGGGCACACGGCCAGCAATGGCGGCGGAATCGCGAACCTCGGCACGTTGACGCTCACCAACAGCACCGTCTCCAGCAACTTCGCCGTCGGGGACGGCGGTGGCATCGAGAACGAAGGCACGCTGACGCTCACCAACAGCAGAGTCTCCGGCAACTTCGCCGTCGGGGACGGCGGCGGCATCATGAACGAGTCGTTCAGCACGCTGACCGCGACCAACAGCACAGTCTCCGGCAACACTGGCAACACCGGCGGCGGCGGCATCGCGAACTTCGGCACGCTGACGCTCTCCAACAGCAACGTCTCCAGCAACTTCTCTGACACCGTCGGCGCCGGCATCCGGAACTTCGCCACGCTGATTTTCACCAACAGCACCCTCTCTGGCAACTCGGCTCGCGAGGGTGGTGGCGGCATCCAGAACCTCGGCACGCTGATGGTCACCAACAGCACCGCCTCCGGCAACTCCGCCCCTATCGCCGGCGCCGACGGCATCGAGAACGAGAGTTCCGGGAGCGCCACGCTGAAGAATACGATCATGGCGAATAGTCCCGATGGGGAGAATTGTGACAACTTTGGCGGAACATTCACTTCCGATGGCCACAACCTGTCAGACGATACGAGCTGCAATAGCTTGTTCACCGGCATTGGCGATCTAAACAACACTCCCGCGGGGCTTGCTTCGGGTGGCGTGAAGGACAATGGCGGCCCCACCAAGACCATCGCTCTGCTGGCCACCAGCCCCGCCGTCGATGCCATCCCGGTGAGCCCGACCAACGATTGCACCGCGATCGATGGGACGACTCCCATCGCCACCGACCAGCGCGGGGTGACACGCCCTCGAGGCCCTGCCTGCGACATCGGAGCTTTTGAACTCGTGCCGTCAGCCACTCCCACGCCGACGCTGACTCCGACTGCAACTCCGACCAAGACGGCAACACCGACCGCATCGGCAACGGCTACCAAGACTGCAACGCCAACCGCGACAGCAACAGCGACACCGACTGCGACCGCATCGGCGACCCGGACGCCCACACCTACTGCGACCGCGACGCCGGGAGGGGGAAGGATCACTGTGTCGCCGCGCAAGCTGAGCCTCAGCACTACGGGCGACGCGCCGGTGACATTGCCGGTGGTAGTCACCAATATGGGGACGGGTCCGCTGCTCGTGACAGTAGGCGGGCCGGCGCATAATCCGCCATTCTCGATTGATAAGCCTGCGTTTACGGTCCCGCCGAGTGCATCGAGCACCGTGAAGGTCCAATTCGCGCCGACCAAGAGGGGTAACAACAAGGATAAGCTCTCGATCACGAGCGACGATCCGACGCATAAGAAGGCGATCAAGGTCAAGCTGAAGGGAGATTCAGACTGACGCGATCGCTGCGAGGTAAGGAGTGGAAGCGGCGATCTCACCTTCGAGTCGTCGGAAGGCACGCTCAAGAAGATCGCCTCGCTATACATATAACTCCGGCTTTTGCTGGCTAAGATGCATCGCATATGATCCCATCATGGACAAGGTCCTTTAAGGCCGCTGCGGCCGTGCTGGTGATGCTGGCAGTTTTCAGCGCCTCACCCGCTTTTGCCGTGCCCACGCTGCGCACAGTTACCAACATCAACGACAGCGGCGCCGGTTCGCTGCGGCAGGCTATTACAGACGCCGACTCGAGCAACACTGGCGACACCATCGTGTTTCAAGGTGGAGTCACGGGCACGATCACGCTCACCAGCGGCAACCTTGAAATTACAAATTCCCTGGATATCAGCGGTCCCGGCGCGTCCACGCTGGCGATCAGCGGGGGGGGAATTTCTCGGGTGTTCATCGTTGACCCTGGCGCGACGGTTTCAATCTCCGGCCTGACCGTCGAGGCAGGGAACAGCAGCCCCAGCGGCACCAGCGACGGCGATGGCGGCGGCGGTATCTTCAACATGGGTACGTTGACGCTCACCAACAGCACCGTCTTCGACAACTTCTCCTCCAACGGCGGCGGCGGCATCGAGAACCTAGGCACGATGACGCTCACCGACAGCACCGTCTCCGTCAACTCTTCCTTCGGCACCATCTTCAAATCCTCCGGCGGCGGCATCGCGAACTTCGGCACGCTGACGCTCACCAACAGCACGGTCTCCGGCAACTCCGCGAACGGCGACGGCGGCGGCATCTACAACGTAGGCACGCTGACGCTCACCAACAGCACGGTCTCCGGCAACTCTGCGAGCGCGAACCTTCCCGCCACGAGCGCGAACGGCGGCGGCATCGCGAACCTGGGCACGCAGATGATGACGCTCACCAACATCACAATCTCCGGCAACTCCGCGAGCTCGTTCGGCGGCGGCATCTACAGCATCAACGGCACGATGACGCTGAGGAATACAATCGTGGCGAATACTCCCTCGGCGGGGAATTGTGACAACGCTGGTGGGACATTCACTTCCGATGGCCACAACCTGTCAGACGATATGACCTGCAATAGCTTGCTCATCGGCACTGGGGATCTAAACGACACTCCCGCCGGGCTTGATTCGGGCGGCTTGAATAACAACGGCGGCCCCACCCAGACCATCGCGCTGCTGGCCGGCAGCGCGGCGGTGGACGCTATCCCGGTGGGACCTAAAATCAACTTTTGCACCGCGACCGATGGGACGACCCCCATCGCCACAGCGCGGGGTGACGCGCCCTCGAGGCGCTGCCTGCGACATCGGAGCTTTTGAACTCGTGCCGTCAGCCACTCCCACGCCGACGAGCACCGCAACTGCCACGCCCACTCGAACCGCAACTCCAACTCGGACCGCCACGCCAACTTCGACCGCCACTCCGAGCGCAACCGCTACTGCTACAGCAACGGCCACTGCGACGGCAACGCCAACTGCGACCGCGACGGCGACTCCGACTGCAACTCCGACGCCGGTCGCGGGCAAGCTCAAGGTTTCTCCGAAAAAGCTGAAATTCGGCACCGTCACCGTGAATCTATCGAAGATCAAAATGGTGAAGGTCACCAACGCCGGCAAAATCAAAAAGAAGAGTCAGCCGCTACCGATACTGATCGAGATGGAAAGCACGACGGGAATGCCAACGCCGTCGCCGTTTTCGGTCACGACGCAGTGCATCGACGATGACCTGCGGCCGGGTGGCAAAGGAGTGCCGAAGAGCGAGACTTTCTGCGAGGTCGCGGTCCAGTTCGAGCCGACCCAGGCGGTCTCATACACGGGGACTCTGACGATCTTCGACAACCTGGAACCGAGTGAGAAGCAGACGGTTCAACTGACGGGCAAGGGCAAGGCGGCGAAGTGAGAAGCGCGGCGGACAGCACCATTGCTCGCTGATGCTCCCGATCGTTGCGCCCGAGCCGGAAGCGCGGCGGTGCACTGACCGCAGAATTTCATTCCATCAGGATTTTCGAAGCGGCACTTTGAGCAACGCATAGTGACCGCGTTTCGTAAGCGAATGCCCAAGTATCGCGACCGAACGAGCTAATTCATAGACGCATCACGCGGCGGTGCCTGCTTCTCTGAACACTGGGTGCAGGGGTCACCCCTGCCTATTCGTTGTAGTCGAGGCGATTTGACAGTCCGCGGCCGGCGTCGAGCAGGCTCGGCGCAATTTCCGCGCGCGCGTTAAACGCATGCGTCGCAAATCTGAATCTCGGACAAAT
>JBGPNU010000063.1:0-12641 GCA_041487675.1 Binatus sp. (SeqCode) | reverse complement strand
CCTTGCGCGTTGTTGGGTTTCAGTTCGGCCAACAGCTTGCGCAGATTCGATACGCGCGGAAAGTAATAGACGCCGGTATTTATTTCAGGGATCGCCAGCTCGGCGGGCGACGCGTCGCGCGCCTCGACGATCGCCTCGACCAGGCCGAAATTGTCGCGGATGACGCGGCCGAAGCCGGCTCCGTCGGCAAGCTTTACGCTGATGAATCCAAACCCCGAGGCGGCACTACGATCGATGGCTCTGGAAAAGTCTCGCAGCGTTGATCCCGAGACCATCGGCACGTCGCCATAGAGCACCATCGCGCCTCTGTCGAAGTCAGTGGGGAGGCTCTGGAGTGCCGTGCGGAGCGCATCGCCGGTTCCGCGCTGCTCGGTCTGCAATGCGAATCGAATCTGGGAATCAGGAAAACCGGTGCGCACGACCGACTCGACTTCGCGCGCCTGGTAACCAACTACGACCACGACCGGTGATTTTTCGCTGCGAGCTCCAATCGGATCTGTAGTCTTGCGCAAGACGCGCACGATCATCGGTTCTCCGCCGACTTCGTGCAGGACCTTGGCGCGCTTGGAACGCATCCGGGTCCCGAGTCCCGCCGCGAGGATGATGGTCGCGGTATTATTCGTACTCACCGAAGTTCGAAACCTTCCAGGCTGCGGAATCCTTGCGCGCCGTGATCATCCAGTTGCGTTCGAATGTGCCGCCGTCGGGCACATCTATTGTAGCGCGAAAGAGGAATTCAACGTGGTCAGTCCCGTCGCGCTCGGCCTTGAGTTTGTAATGCACGACGGGTTTGCGAGTGTTGGCGTCGATCTTCTGCCCGGCAGTCAGCTCCATCTCATGGTGAATCTTGTCGAGTGCGAGTCCCGTGCAGAAAGGCTCGGCCGCCTTCAAATTGATCGCGACGTAATATTGGTCGATGAAATTGTCCGCGACGCCGCGCGCACTGTTGGCGGGATGGCATCCGAGTGCAAGCGCCGCGGCCAGAACCGCGATGGCGTAGATTTTTCCGCGCCGGGCAAGAGCTTGAGGAGTGGGGGAAGATGTCATGACTTTTTCTTGAAAAGATCCTCCAGCTTGTTTTGCGCGCCGGACTTCGCGGACTGCACGGGCTTTCTATTGTCGGCGGGAGTGAAATATTCGCAGAAGTTGAATCGTTCCTTGTCCACCACTCGCTCGGCCATCGGCTCGCGGCAACTGTTGTTATAGGCCGGGTCGTAGAAGCCGCAGTCGAGGCATACGTGAAGCGAGCGGTCGCATGCGGGGCAATCGTCGCGAAAACCGACGCGATCCTTGCCTCGGATGACCTCGATCGTGCGGCCGCAATGCCAACAGTTCATCGGATAGCATCCTGCTCCGAAGCTCGCATTTGGAAGATCGCTGACTCGCGTAGGCCAATTTCGGCCAACGAAGCAAGCAATAAGGACAGGCGAGTTACGGAGAGAACTGGCAGCATTCAGAGCCATGCTATTTCGGCTGAATCGACGCTGATAGCATAGCGGCTCAGGTGGGTACGCGCGAGACGATGGGGCCGGAGGTAGAGGCATTTGGCGCGGCGCTGAAGAAAGCGTCGCGGGCCGCGGAAAACACGGTTATCAGCTACCGCCGCGACCTGCTCGCGTTTAGAAGTTTCCTGCTCGAGCGAGCCGCAGTTGTGGGCCGACGGGTCGATGAGATCGACCTCGCTCAAGTCACTGCGGACCATATCCGCAGCTACCTGGCCGAACTGATGAAAACCGCCAAGCGCGCCACCGTACAGCGCAGATTAAGCGCGATCAAGGCATTTTTTCGCTACCGCGAAACGACCATGGGCGAGCCAAGTCCTGCGCGATCGATCCGATCGCCAAAGAGCGAACGGCGATTGCCGTCGATATTGCAGCAGGATGAAGTGCGCCGGCTGATCGAAGTGGCGCCCGACGACTCCTCGACTGCGGCTGTGCGCGATCGAGCGATATTCGAGACGCTTTACTCGACCGGGTTGCGGGTCAGCGAATTGGTCGGGCTCAACTGGCGCGATATCGACGACGAGCTCGGGATGGTAATGGTGCGGTCGGGCAAGGGCAACAAGGATCGGCTGGTTCCGATCGGCGAGCCGGCGCTTGACGCGCTCAAGGCATGGCGACGCGCGATGCCGATTGCATGGACACCGGACGGGCCGGTGATTATCAATCTTCGCGGCGGCAGGCTGACCACTCGCAGCGTCGAGATGATACTTCAGCGGCGGATTGCCGCGGCCGGCGTGAGCGCGGGAATCACACCGCACGGGCTGCGTCACTCTTTCGCAACGCATATGCTTAGCAACGGAGCGGACTTGCGGTCGATTCAGGAGATGCTCGGTCACGCGAGCCTTGCGACCACGCAACGCTATACTCATGTGAGTGTGAATCATTTGAAAGAGGTTTATAAACGTGCCCATCCACGGGCTTGAGCCGGGCGCCGAAATTCGCCACACGACGATTCTGAGCGTGCGCCACCAGGGGCATGTCGTGCTGGCGGGCGACGGGCAGGTAAGCGTCGGACAGACTATTATGAAGTCCAAGGCGAAGAAGGTGCGCCGGCTTCATCAGGATCGAGTGCTCGCGGGATTCGCCGGCTCGACGGCGGACGCGCTGACGCTGTTCGACAAATTCGAATCGAAGCTGCAGGAGTACAACGGCGTGCTCCGCCGCGCGGCGGTCGAGCTGGCGAAAGACTGGCGTACGGATCGGATCCTGCGCCGGCTTGAGGCGATGCTGGTGGTCGCGGACAAGGAAAGTTCGCTGCTTATTTCGGGCGTCGGCGACGTGCTGGAACCCGACGACGGTATCCTGGCGATCGGCTCGGGCGGAAATTACGCGCTATCCGCGGCGCGAGCGCTGGTGCGGCACAATACCACGATGTCCGCACGCGAGATCGCGGAAGGCGCGATGAAGATCGCGGCGGAAATCTGCGTGTACACCAACGATCAATTTGTGTTCGAGGAATTGTAGCCGATTGCGCGAGGAAGTTTCCGACCAGATGGCAGTTCCACAGGTTATGACCCCGCGCGAGATCGTCTCGGAACTCGATCGCTATATCGTCGGACAGCAGGACGCGAAGCGCGCAGTCGCGATCGCGCTGCGCAACCGATGGCGGCGGCAGAATGTCGCGCCCGAGTTGCGCGATGAGATCGCGCCCAAAAATATCCTGATGATCGGACCGACCGGAGTCGGCAAGACCGAAATTGCGCGGCGCCTGGCGAGGCTCGCGCAAGCGCCGTTCGTCAAGGTGGAAGCCTCGCGCTACACCGAAGTTGGCTACGTCGGCCGCGATGTCGAGTCGATGATCCGCGACCTTGCGGAATGCTCGGTTAAGATCGTGCGCGAGGAAGCGCGCGATCGGGTCGCGGTAAAAGCGCACGAGAACGCCGAGGAGCGCCTCCTCGACCTGCTGTTTCCGGCGCCGACCAAAGTCCGGCGCCCGGCCGCAATCACGTCCGAGGGGAATATCGAGCCTGGCGGCAACGATTCGCACAAGGACACGCGCGAGAAGCTGCGCAAGCTGCTGCTGGGCGGCCATCTGGACGATCGGGAAGTGGAGCTGGAAGTCAGCGCGAACGCGACCCCGAATATCGAGGTCTTTACTCCGCAAGGCATGGAGGAGATGGGCCTCAACATGAAGGAGCTGATGAATCAGCTCATGCCGAAGAAGACGCGCACGCGCAAAGTGAAGATTCCCGAGGCGATGGAACTGCTCACGACCGAGGAGGCGGCGCGGTTGGTTGACATGGAAGCGGTCGCGCACGAAGCGATCCAACGCGCGGAGCAGTCGGGGATCGTGTTTATCGACGAGATAGACAAGATTGCCGGGAGCGAGACGCGCGGTCCCGACGTCTCGCGCGAGGGCGTGCAGCGCGATCTGCTGCCGATCGTCGAGGGCTCGACGGTGAACACGAAATACGGCGCGGTCAAGACCGATCACATTCTGTTCGTCGCGTCGGGCGCGTTTCACACTTCCAAGCCCTCGGACCTGATTCCCGAATTCCAGGGGCGCTTTCCGATTCGGGTGGAATTGAAGGCGCTCACGCGCGACGATTTCATCCGGATTCTCACCGAGCCCGAGAACGCGCTCACGCGCCAGTACGTCGCGTTGATGGAGACCGAGGGGGTGCATCTGCGTTTCACCGACGACGGGGTGGCCGCGCTGGCGGAGATCGCGGCGAAGGTCAACGCCCGCTCGGAGAACATCGGGGCGCGCCGTTTACACACGGTGCTCGAGCGGCTGCTGGAGGAGTTGTCGTTCAGCGCGCCGGAACTGCAGGAGCACGATCTTACGATCGATGCCGGATACGTTCATGGCCGCCTCGATTCAATCGTCAAGGACGAAGATCTTTCGCGGTATATCCTCTAGAGATCCTGCTGTTATCGCGGCGTTAGAAAGCCGCGCCGGAGACCGATTGCGCCGCGCGCGCAATACTGTTTTGATTTCGTATTTCGGAGGGACTCCGCTCACGTGAAAGACGCCATCCACCAGAGGGCCGACGTGCTCATCGAAGCGCTGCCATACATCAGGCGCTTTCGGGGCAAGACGTTCGTAATCAAGTACGGCGGCGCTGCGATGCAGACCGAGGAGTTGCGCGAGAGCTTCGCGCAGGAAGTGGTGCTGCTCGACCTGGTCGGGATCAATCCGGTCATCGTGCACGGTGGGGGCCCTCAGATTACCGAGCTTATCGGCAAGCTTGGATTGAAATCGCGCTTCGTGCGCGGGATGCGGGTGACCGATCCGGCGACGATGGAAGCGGCCGAGATGGTTCTGCAGAGGATCAACAAGGACTTGGTGGCGACGATTTCGCGCCAGGGCGGGCGCGCGGTCGGACTGTCAGGCAAGGATGGCGATCTTATCAGATCGCGCAAGATGCGGATGATCGTGACCGATGACAGCGGCAAACGCTCGAGCGTCGATATCGGATTGGTTGGCGAAGTCGATCGGGTGAATCCGGAGTTGCTCCGCACGCTGGAGGCCAACAACTTCATTCCGGTGATCGCGCCGACCGGTTTCGGGCGCGACGGGCAGACCTACAATATCAACGCCGACGTGGCAGCCGGCGAGATCGCGGCCGCGCTCAAGGCTGAAAAACTGATCCTGCTGAGCGACGTCGAAGGCGTGAAGGACAAGGACGGCAAGCTGCTCTCGACGATCGATGCGGCCGAGGTCAAACGGCTCATCGCGCGCGGTGTGATTCACGAAGGGATGATTCCGAAAGTCGAATGTTGTGTCGAGGCGCTGCAAAAGGGCGTCGCCAAGACCCATATAATCGACGGCCGCGTGAAGCATGCAGTGCTGCTCGAAATCTTCACGCGCGCGGGAATCGGCACCGAAGTCGTTCGGCGCCGCGCCAGGGTGTCGGATCTGGCGAATTCAGCGCGGCGCGCTGAGGGCGGACGCAAGTCGAACAGTTAGCGGAGACGAATTGGCAGCGGACTTCGATGAACAATGCTGAAATAGTAGAACTCGCGCATCGAAACCTGGTTGACGTGTACGGGTGTCTGCCGCTCGCGTTCGTGCGCGGGCACGGCGCGTATCTCTACGATGCGGACGGCAATCGCTACCTCGATTTTTTTTGCGGACTCGCGGTCACCAGTCTCGGCCACGGAAATCCGCGCGTGGTGCGCGCGATCAAAGAGCAGGCCGAGAAGCTCACCCACGTCTCCAACGTCTTTCACACCGAACCGACCGCGCGGCTGGCCGAGCGCCTCGCGAATCGCTTCGGTGGCGGCAAAGTTTTTCTCGGGAATTCGGGCGCGGAAGCGAACGAGGCGGCAATCAAGCTGGCGCGCCGATGGGGCAGCAATGCCGGAGGCGGCCGCTACGAGATTCTGGCGACCCTTGGATCGTTCCACGGGCGCACGCTCGCGACGCTGAGCGCAACCGGTCAGGAGAAATATCACCAGGGCTATCAACCGTTGATGCCGGGCTTTCGGCTGGTTCCTTTCGACGATCTGGCGGCGCTCGATCGCGCCCGGCATGACGAAACGGTTGCGGTGATGGTCGAACCGATCCAGGGCGAAGGCGGCGTGGTCATGCCGCGGCCAGACTATCTCAAGCGGCTCAGCGAATTTTGCGCTCGCAACAATATGCTGCTGATTCTGGACGAAGTGCAGGTCGGGATGGGGCGCACCGGGCGTTTCTTCTCGTACGAGCACGCGGGCATCAAACCCGACATCGTTACGCTGGCCAAAGCGCTCGGCGGCGGGATTCCTATTGGCGCGATGATCGCGCGGCCGGAGATCGCGTCGAGCTTTACCCCCGGAAGCCATGGCAGTACGTTCGGCGGCAACCCGGTGGCGTGCGCGGCGGGGTTGGCGGTGATGGACGCGATCGATCAGGACGGCGTGCTCGAGAACGCGGCGAGGGTAGGCGCCTACATCCTCGAGCGGCTCAGCAAGTTCGCCAAATCGTGCGATCGGATCACGGAGGTGCGAGGACTTGGGATGATCATCGGTGTGGTGCTCAAGCACGACACGCGGCCGATCGTCGATGCGTGCCTCAAGGATCGCCTGCTGGTCAACGGCACCGCCGGCAATGTGCTGCGGCTGTTGCCGCCGCTGAACCTGACCCGCGAAGAGGCGGACGCCGGGCTCGACATAGTCGAAAGGGCTCTCAAGACCGCGCCCACTGTCCCGATGAATCGCAAATGAATCGCGGCGCGTGACTTAAGATGAAGCGCGACTTTCTCGATCTCAGCTCGCTCAGCCAGGCGGAACTCACCGGGCTGCTCGCGCTCGGTGCGCGACTGAAGGCCGAGTTGAAGATAGGGCTGGACCATCCTTATTTGCGCGGAAAGACGCTCGCGATGGTTTTTCAGAAGCCCTCGCTCAGGACGCGGGTTACGTTTGAGACCGGGATGGCGCAGCTCGGCGGCCACGCAATTTACCTGGCGCCAAACGATATCGGTATCGGCGAGCGCGAATCGGTCAAGGACGTCGCACGCAACATTTCGCGAACGGTCGATTTGATCATGATTCGCACCTTTTCGCACGAGACTGCGGTCGAGCTGGCGCGCGAAGCCACGGTGCCGGTCATCAACGGGCTGACCGATTTGCTTCATCCGTGCCAGTTGCTTGCCGACCTTATGACTTTGCAGGAGCGCTTCGGGCGCAATCTCAGTAAGATTCGGGTTGCGTTCGTGGGCGACGGATTCAATCTCGTGCAAAGCTGGATCGAGGCGGCGGCGCTTGCGGGATTCGAACTGCGGCTGGCTTGCCCGAAAGGTTACGAGCCCGAAAAGACATTTGTGCAGCGGCTGCGCGATGAGGAAATCGGCACGCTGAGCGACGATCCAGCCGAGGCGGTGAAGGACGCGGACGTCGTGTACACGGATACGTGGACCTCGATGGGCCGGGAAAAAGAAGCCGCGCAGCGGCGCCGCGACTTCAAGGGCTTCCAGGTAAACGACGCGCTGATGAAGCACGCGAGCAAGGGTGCGATCGTGATGCATTGCCTGCCGGCGCATCGCGGCGAGGAAATCACTGACGACGTGCTTGACGGTCCGCGCTCGGTGGTGCTCGACCAGGCCGAGAACCGACTGCATGCGCAGAAGGCGGTGATGGTCTGGCTGATACGGCCTGAAATTTTGAGAATAGCGCCGAACGAGTCGTGACGGTTAGGACCAAAATCGTGGCAACTGAGAAAATCAAGAAACTGGTGCTGGCCTATTCGGGAGGACTCGACACCTCGGTGATCCTGCGCTGGATCAAGGACCACTTCGGATGCGAGGTGATAGCTTACTGCGCCGATGTCGGTCAGGGCGACGAGACCGAGGGACTCGAGGAGAAGGCGCTCAAAACCGGGGCGAGCAAACTTCGTATCGTGGATCTCCGCGAGGAATTTGCGCGCGACTTCGTATTTCCAATGATGCGCGCGAATGCTGTTTACGAAGGCTACTACCTGCTCGGCACGTCGATCGCGCGGCCGGCGATCGCGAAGAAGCAGGTCGAGATAGCGCGCGAAGAGGGTGCCGACGCCGTCGCCCATGGATGCACCGGCAAGGGCAACGACCAGGTGCGATTCGAGTTGACGTTCGCGCGGCTCGCACCCGATCTCAAGATCATTGCGCCGTGGCGCCGTCTCGATTGGCCGTTCAAAGGCCGCGCCGACATGATCGCGTACGCCAACGAAAATAAAATTCCGATACCGGTCACGGCCGAGAAGCCGTACTCGATGGATCGCAACATGGTCCATGTCAGCTACGAGGGCGGCATCCTGGAGGATCCGTGGCGCGAGCCTTACAACGACATGTTCCGGCTGACCGTCTCCGCCGAAGATGCGCCGGACAAGCCTGAGTATGTGGAAATCGAATACGCGGGCGGGAATCCTGTTTCGATTAACGGGGAGAAGCTATCGCCCGCGCGAATCATTCAGCGCGCGGGCGAAATCGCGGGACGGCATGGGATCGGACGCGCCGATTTGGTCGAGAACCGCTACGTCGGAATCAAGTCGCGCGGTGTTTACGAGACGCCCGGAGTGACGACGCTGTTTCATGGGCATCGCGCAGTTGAACAGTTGACGCTCGACCGCGAGGTGATGCATCTGCGCGACTCGCTTATCCCGCGTTACGCGGAAATGGTGTATTACGGATACTGGTTTGCGCCCGAGCGTGAGGCGCTGCAGGCGCTGGTGGACGATACGCAGAAAAACGTCAACGGAGTAGCACGGCTGAAGCTGTTCAAGGGTGGAGTCTGGATCGCGGGCCGCAAGTCGCCAAACTCGTTGTACGATCCGAAGATCGCGAGTTTCGAGGAGGCAGGCGGCTACGATCAAGCTGACGCCGAGGGATTTATCCGGTTGGCGGGCGTGCGGCTTCGGGCACTGGCTCGCGCGAGCTCGAAGGGCTAATCGTCACGACTATTTGTCACTATTTATCCGGGGACGCATCCAGTTGGGCAAGGTAATCCAGTTCAAGCCGCCGCGCACGCAGCCGAAGCTGGTGCCTCGTCCGCGCACCGGGGAATGCGACCACTGCCATCACAAGATGGACGTCCATATCACTCATCCCGACGGTTCGATGAGTTGCGCGGCGCGCGGATGCGGGTGCCAATTGCGGCCGGCCAACTGATGCATGCCAGTCTTATTTCGCCGAGCATGCGCCAACCGGCTTCGTTCCCAGCACAGTGAAAAGTGAAAGCGCGTCGCGGTCAGAAAAGGAATTCGAATGACACGCCTGCAAGCGGCGGGGCGCGGAGTCTGATCCGCGGGCGCTTCGCGAATCGGCGCTTACCCGAGGTCGAGGCCTTCACCGCGTCATTGCCCTTCGATCGACGGCTCTATCGCCACGATATCCGCGGCTCGATCGCGCACGCGCAGATGCTCGCGAAGGTCGGGTTGATCAAAGCGGGTGAGATGCGCGCGATCGTAAGAGGACTCGAGCAGGTCGAGGCCGAGATCACGCGCGGCCGCTTCAAGTTCGATATCGCCGACGAGGATATCCATCTCGCAATCGAGCGCCGATTGATCGCGATGATTGGCGAGCCGGGGCGCAAACTCCACACCGCTCGTTCGCGCAACGATCAGATCGCGCTGGACATGCGGCTATATCTTCGCGACGAGATTGCCGGCGTTATCGCGCTCATTGGCGGGCTGCGCGCCGCGCTCATCCGGCTTGCGAAGCGACACATCGGTACGATCATTCCCGGCTATACGCATTTGCAGCGCGCGCAGCCGGTTACCCTGGCACATCATCTGCTCGCCTACGTCGAGATGCTCGGCCGCGACCGCGAGCGATTCGAGCAGGCCGCGGCGCGGACGGCGGTGATGCCTCTGGGCGCGGGCGCGCTGGCCGCGAGCACTCTTGCGCTGGATCGGCGTATGGTCGCGCGTGCGCTGGGTTTCAAGTCGGTCACGGCCAACAGCATTGACGCGGTGTCGGATCGCGACTTCGTCGTGGATTTTCTGTCGGCGGCCGCACTCACGCAGGTGCATCTTTCGCGGATGAGCGAGGAAATTATCCTGTGGACCAGCGCCGAGTTCGGATTCGCGGCGTTGCCGGACGAATTTTCGACTGGCAGTTCGATGATGCCGCAGAAGAAAAATCCGGATCTGCTCGAATTGATCCGCGGGAAGACCGGACGGGTCGTCGGTGACCTGGTCGCGATGCTCACCGTCCTGAAGGGAATCCCGCTCGCCTACAATTCCGACTTGCAGGAAGACAAGGAACGCGTTTTCGACGCGCTCGACACACTTAAACCCGCGCTCGACCTGCTCGCGAAGTTCTGGCCGACGCTTCGATTCGATACGAAACGCATGCGTGCGGCGGCGGGAGGATTTGCGCTCGCGACAGACCTCGCGGAATATCTGGTCGGTCGCGGAATAGCGTTTCGCCAGGCGCACGAAATAGTCGGAGCGATAGTCCGTGAGACGGCTGAGAAGGGCAAAACGCTCGAGGATCTGAGCGGGTCAGACTTGCGGCGTCATTCGCGCGCATTTGACAGCGACGCAGTCGCGATTCTCCGCGCCGAGAACTCGGTTGCGCGGCGTACGGTCGAAGGTGGACCAGCGCCGTCCGCGGTCAAAATGCGCCTGAAGGAGCTTGGCCGCGGATGAAGTATGCAATCAGCCCTGATCGAAGCGCATCGGCGCTGCGCGCGAAGTCGCTCGCCGTCCTGTTGATCTGCGTGGCGGTCGCCAATTTGGGATGGCTCGGATGCGGCGTGAAGTCGGTACCAATTCCGCCCGAGGCCGCGCGTCCGGAGAAAATCCTGAACCTGGAGGCCGCCAGTTCGAAAAGTGGAATCCGGCTGGCCTGGAATCGCCCCGAAGACTATGCGGGCGGCGAAAAGATGCGCGACCTCGGAAGCTTCACGATCGCCCGGTCCGGAGCTGATGGACCATATCAAAAGATCGGAGAAATCCAGGTGAACGACGCAGGGCGCTTCCAGGTGCAGCGCACGTTTACCTATATGGATAACGCGACCGAGCTCGGAAGCACCTACCGTTATCAAGTGATTTCCAACACCACCGACGGTTATCACAGCGAGCCCTCCAACACCGTAACGATTGTTCGCAAAGTTCCGAAGCCTCCGCCAAACCCGGAAAACTTCGTGCTGCCGACGCCTGTGCCGCTCCGTTAGGTTTTGTCGCGAGGGTTGGGCAACGCGCCGAGGCCCGTTTATTCGCCGGGCTGCGCTATGATAGAAACGACTTTCATCCTGTCGCACAGTTGTTGCGTGGACAACGAAAAACGCCAGCGCGTGACTACGCCGCAGCATCATGAACTACTTCGAATACCGTAACGAACAGCTCTACGCCGAGGATGTGCGGCTCTCCGATCTGGCCGCGCGAATCGGCACCCCGTTTTACGTTTACAGCGCGCGAACTCTGAGACGTCACTACCGGGTTTTTGACGAAGCCTTTGCCGGCACCGATCACCTGGTCTGCTATGCGATGAAGGCGCTGTCGAATCTGAGCATCTTGAAATTATTCGCGTCGATGGGCGCAGGATTCGATATCGTCTCCGTCGGCGAGCTGATGCGATGCCTCCGCGTCGGTGCGGACCCGAGAAAGATTGTTTTCTCCGGAGTCGGCAAGACCGACGAGGAGATCGCGGCTGCGCTCGAAGCCGGCATCCTGATGATCAACGTCGAGTCGCGCCCGGAACTGCATCGCGTCGCCGAGGTCGCCGGAAAAATGAAGCGGCGCGCGCCGGTGAGTCTGCGGGTGAATCCCGACCTCGACCCGGGGACGCATCCACATATTTCCACCGGCCATCGCGACAGCAAGTTCGGAGTGCCGCTTTCGCAGGTGGACGACTATTACGCCGAGGCGCGCGCGCTTGCGAATCTCGAAATCGTCGGACTCAGTACCCATATTGGCTCGCAGGTTACCGAGCTGGCGCCGTTTGCTGAGGCTGGGCAGAAGGTCGCGTCGATCGTCGGGCGCCTGCGCGGCGAAGGTATCGCGCTCAAATATCTCGATCTCGGCGGCGGGCTTGGAATCCCGTACCAGGAACAGCCGCCTCCGCCATCGGAGTACGCCGCGGCGCTGCTGAAACCGATTGCCGGACTCGGGCTCAAGATAATTACCGAGCCCGGCCGCGTGATAGTCGGTAATGCGGGAGTGCTCGTTACGCGAGTGCTCTATAACAAGGAGACCGACGTCAAGCGCTTCGTGGTGATAGACGGTGCGATGAACGATTTGATTCGTCCGGTGCTGTACGAGGCATACCATGAAATCGTTGCCGTCGATCGGCGCAAACCGGGCAAGACCGTGACCGTCGATGTGGTGGGTCCGGTATGCGAGAGCGGCGATTTTTTCGCACGCGAACGCGAGATGGCTGAGCCTCGGCCAGGTGACTTGCTCGCGGTGATGAGCGCGGGTGCGTATGGATTTGTGATGGCCTCGAACTACAACAGCCGTCCGCGCGCACCCGAGATTCTGATCGATGGCGCCGATGTGCATGTGATCCGTGAGCGCGAGAGTTTCGAGGACCTGGTCCGCGGCGAACATATCGTGACGCTCAAAGCGTAATCGTGACGCTCAAGCAAGCGTAAGAATTCGATGGCAACCCTCCAATTCACCAAGATGCACGGCTGCGGCAACGACTATATTTTCGTCGTCGCGATGCGCGCCCGCCCGGCCGATCCGTCGGCGCTTTCGATCAGACTTTCCGATCGCCATTTCGGAGTTGGCGG
>JBGPNU010000062.1:0-12725 GCA_041487675.1 Binatus sp. (SeqCode) | reverse complement strand
GCCTCGTTGGTGTGGTCGGCCTTGAACTTCTGCCATTCGGCCTCGTTCGAGTGCGCGATGATACAGGTGTCAACGTAGACCATCCCGTGCCGCCCGGGCGCGGGGATGACCTTTTCCTGGGTCGCCGTGATCATCGCGTGCAGATACTCGGTCTCGTTCTTGAAAACTTCGATGAACTCGACGATCCCGCGGTTTCCGACGTTGAGCGCTCCGTTGAGCTCCAGCACGCGCGGATCGCCCTCCGAATACTGATCGAGTTTCGAGATGTCTTCCGATCCGATCAGCACCGAGGTGTCCTGGTTGTTCGGATCGACCGGCGGAACCACGCCCACGCCGACCCGATTGCGCTTGGAGAAGGCGCGCGCGGCGATCGGAAATTCCTCGTAGCGGTTGTTGAACTCGGATTTCAGCCGATAGCGGCATACCGGGCACAGGTCGCCTTCGATATGCACCCCGAGCATCTTCTCGAACTCGCGCCGCAGATGACGCGGAATCAGATGCAGCGGCTCCTCGTTCATCGGGCATCCTTCGATCGCGTAGATCATTCCGACCTGCTCGAGTCCGCGCTGGATCCGCTCGACCAGCGAGCTCTTGCCCGATCCCACCGGCCCCATCAGGTACAGAACCTGCCGGCTCTCTTCGCCCTTGAGCGACGCGGAATGGAAGTAGCGGACTATCTGCGCGATGGTGCGCTCGATTCCGAAAAATTCCTCGGCGAAGAAGTTGAAGACCTTGAGCGGCTCGTCCTTGTAGAGCCGCTTGGTGCGCGGATCATCGGTGTCGTGCAGCGGATGAAGGCCCGACGAGATGATCAGGTCGTAGATGCGCGCGTGAGCGAGCTTGGTCATGACAGGGTCGGCCTTCACCAGCTCGAGGTAATCGAGCAGCGTGCCGCGCCATTGTTTCGACTCGCGCGCGGCGCGGTCTTCCTTGATCACTCGCTCGAAGTTGTTGAGATCCGCCATCGGCTATCTCCTTCGGGTTAAAGTGTTTCGGGTTAAGGTGTGCTGTGCAGGTAAACTGCCAGGGGAAGCTCGAAGCGGTCGGGCCGTGCTATTTCTGGAGCCCATCCTGAGAGGGAGTATAACGGAGCCGTTGATCGGCAACAAGTAACATAGGTGCACGCAACACAGTCAGGCTCATGGCGGTACAAAAGACATCCGGCGCGCCTCCATACCGATTCGCGATTCTCACAAGAACAGGCGCTCGGAAACTCCGACCGTGTCGCCAAGGACGAATCTCCCGCGGTCGTTTTTGACGCGCGCCGCGAATACCGCGTCGTCATGCGCGAACGATAACCACCACGCGTTCTCAGCCGCGAGCCCGAGATAGTGCGCCTTCTGTTCCATCGTCCGGAGCGCGTCGAGATCATAGGCCTGGTTCCACGGACCACGGAGATGCGAGCGGGTCGGCACGATATCGGCCAGGTGCATGAAGCATTCGCCGCCGTCGCTCACTATCGCTGCCTGATGATCGCGCGTATGCCCGCCGGTAACCACGGCGCGCACGCCCGGCACGATATCCGTGTCGCCGTCGATCACCTCGAGCATCGTGCGCACCGGGGTCAGGATCTGGCCGGCGTGCCGATAAGCGGCGCGGATACGCTCGTTGCGCGGACTCTCGGCAATCTCGAGTTCGCCCCGTTGCACGAAAATTCGCGCCCGCGGAAACGCGGGTTCGAGCGCGCCTGAGCCGCGGCGCCGCACGATTCCTCCGCAATGATCGAAATGCAGATGGGTAACGACCAGGGCCGTGATGTCGTTCGGTTCCATCCCGAGCGCGCGGATATGGCCGGGGAGCCATCCGTCGCCATGATCGAAAATCTGGCGCTCGACGGAGCTCAGCCGGTTGCCGATTCCGGTATCGACCAGGATCGCGTCGGCGCCCTTCATGATGAGCGGACAGGTCAGGTTCAGGCGGACACGGTTGCGCTCGTCAGGAGGATGGTTGTGTTTCCAGAGTTCGCGCGGGACCACGCCGAACATGCATCCGCCGTCGTTGCGCCAAAGTCCGTCGGCCAGGAACGCGACCGTAAATGCGCCGATTTTGATCTTCGGTGGTAGTTCCGCCATCGCGCGTCCTCAACTTCGCGCCTTCAACTCCCCATCAACCATAATCCCAGCATGAGCGCGACAATTCCCATCGCGACGATCGCGGCGTGCGCCTTCACCATCCGGTCAAGAGCGCCCGCGAGCGCGTCGATTCGTCCGCGTGCGATCACAGCTCTGATTACCGAGCCGATTCTCATCGACCAGCTCATCACGGCCATCATCACGATGAAGAGTCCGATCTTGACGGCAAGCACGGTCATGAATGTGGTCGAAAAGGCGAACCGCCGCGAAATTCCGGCTTGGCCAAGATTGATGAGCCCGGTCAGGAACAGCAATGCCGCGGCGAGCATCGCGAGCCGATCGATCCTGGGCGCCGCACTCAACGCAAGGTTGCGCTGCTCGGCGCTTCCCGGCGTGAGTGCGAGTCCCGCGATCACGAAACACGCACATGCGCCGATCCATACTGCGCCCGCCGTCGCGTGTATCCACAAAATCGCCGTCCCCAATAATCTTGTTTCCCTTTCGCTCGAGCGATCGGCGAAGAGACTAACCCGCCGCCGCGTGTGATTACACCCCGCAAATCGATCTCCTGCCCCTTGTAAGTGGCGCGTCTCTTTTCGTATCTATCGATTCACCACTAACTCGCTGTAGGCGCATCCGCAGCGCGGCAAATTGGACCTTACATCGTGTTGCAAATACTGACATGATGTCATCGCGTCCCGGCTTCGATTTTAGAGGGGGAAACGATCACCATGAGATATCCGACGACACTTGGAGCGCTGGTGGCCTGTATGTTCGCGATCGCGGTCGCATCGATGCCGGCCGGCGCGTTCATCGACTGCAGTCAACAATCCAAGCAGACTCGCCCGATCGCTCTCGGCGTTTCGGGCGGAAATATCCGCGCGTTCGGCAAGATCCGTCGCCAACGGGTCTGCTTCACCGGGACGCTTGGATCGATGGTGCAGGACACCAACGGCAAACAGTTCATCTTGAGCAACAATCACGTGCTCGCGGACATCAACAAGGCCAAGCCTGGCGACTTCATCGTGCAACCCGGCCTGGCTGACATACGGTGCCAAAAGATCTCATCAGACGCGGTCGCCACCTTCAGCCGCACCGTCAAAGTCAAGTTCGGGAAGAAAGCTACTAACACCATCGATGCGGCCATCGCGGCCGTAAAGACCGGAGACGTGAACGCCGACATCCTCAATATAGGGCCAATCGCAAGCTCGGTCGTTGCGGCAACGCCGGGGCTGGCAGTCCAGAAAATGGGCCGTACGAGTTGCCTCACCTCCGGCATGATCACGGCGGTTGGGGTCAACTTGGGGGTAACCTACAATGGGAAGAAAAGTGCCATGTTCGTCAATCAGATTGAGATTGACGGCTTGAACTTCGGCGAACCCGGCGACTCAGGATCGCTCATCGTAACCCGGGATGCTTGCCCTCAAGCGGTCGCCCTCCTGTTCGCTGGGTCAGTCGACCAGACCATGACATTCGCCAATCCGATTTCCGACGTCTTGAGTGGGCTCAGCGTTTCAATGACGGGCGGTTGCACTGCTGCGGCGGCAGCCGAGCCGGAGGCCGTTGTCGAAGCCGGGAATGCGAGCATCTCGAAGGACGCCGTAAATTCCGCGAAGGCGGTTCGCGACCGGCACGAGGACCAGCTTATGAGCATCCCGGGCGCCGTTGGCACAGGGATTGGCTTTAGCGATCAACCCGGCCAACCCGCGATTGAAGTCTATCTCAAAAAGCTGACTCCTGAGGCGCAAGCAGCCGCGCCGAAAGACGTCGAGGGTATCCCCGTGAAGCTGATCGAGAACGGCGGAGTCGTCGCTTACTGAGTCCGAAGCCCGATTGCGCGGCGCCCATCATGCGCTCGCGAGCGTCAGGGCCGCGCTTCCAGCACCAGGTTGAACGGGGTCGAGGTCGCGAGGCGGACGCGGGAAAATCCTCCCGCCGCCAGCACTTCGCGCAGCCGCTTCTCGCCGGCCTGCGCGCCGAGTCCCAGCGCGACTTCCTGGGATAGCGACCCGGGCACGCAGATCATCGTCGATGCGGCGTAGAACAAACGCCCAATCGGGTTGAAGTTTTCCTCGATTCGGTCGCCCGCGAACGGCTCGACAATCATCCAGGTCCCACCCGGGTTGAGCGTCGCCTTTACGTGAGAGGCCGCGCCGACCGGATCGCCCATGTCATGGAGACAGTCGAAGAACGCGACTAGGTCGTAGGTTCCCGGATAGTCCTTCGCGGAAGCGCGCTCGAAACGGGCACGATCGGCAACTCCGGTCTCGCGCGCCAATTCGCGGGCGCGGACGATCGACGGCTCATGATAGTCGAAACCGATGAACTCGGATTTCGGATAGGCCTGCGCCATCAGGATCACCGATGCGCCGTGACCGCATCCGACGTCCGCGACGCGCGCGCCGCGCTTGAGCTTCTCGGCCACACCTTCAAGAGCGGGGATCCACTCCGAGACCAGGTGCGTGGCGTAGCCGGGGCGAAAGAACCGCTCCGTGCCGCGGAACAGACATGGATCATGCTCGTGCCATCCGACACCGCGACCGCTGCGAAACGCCTCGGCGACTTTGGGTTCATCGCGGATAGCGGCCGCGGCAACCTCGTAGATGCCGGGAAAGAAAGCGGGACCGCCTTCGTCGGCGAGTACGAGCGCCTGTTCCGGCGACATCGAGAATCGCCCGCTCACGGCATCGTAGTTGATATATCCGGCCGCCGCCTGTGCCGCAGCCCACTCGCGGACGTATCGTTCGACGGTGCCGGTGCGCGAGGCTAGATCGGCCGCGGTCAGCGGACCTGCCGCGGCCAATGCCTTGTACAGTCCGAACTTATCGCCCAGCAACACCAGCGCGGCACCCATCGCAGCGCCGACATCGCCCAGCATCTTTCCGATCAGACTCTGGAGATTCTTTTCATCCATTGCCATGGCGCTCCTCGATGAGTTCTTCTTGTGACGAATGACGCGAGCAAGTCTAGCTCGATTGTTTGCGCAATTTAGCGCATTGCGCGGATCTAGACTACTTTGCGGAAGGCGAGCGCGGGGCTGATCTTCACAGCCTGGAGGACGGGAACGATCGCGCTCGCGAGGCTCACCGTGACGATTGCGAACAGCGCGGCGAATGCCAAATCCATAGTCACCTGCATGTAGCCCAATCCTCCGACCACCGCGCCCATCGTAACTCCGCGCCCGAATAGCGCCCACGCGAGTCCCGCCCCCGCCGCGCCGCCGACGAGGCCCATCGCAGCCGCCTCTCCGAACAGCATCGTCGCGACATGGGTAGGCTCGAAGCCAAGCGCGCGGATAACAGCCACTTCCGAGATCCGCTCGCGCACGTTAATAGCCATCGAGTTCGCCGCCACCAGCAGCACCGTGATTATCACTACCGCGCAGAGGCTCAGGATTATCGTGCTGAGGTCCGCGATCGCCGAAACGCTATTTGCGATCGAATCGCTTTCCGTGATCGTGCTGGTCTCGTATTCGGAGTTGCGAAACCTGCCGTCGATCTCCTCTATCACTCGAGGAATTTCGGTTACGTGCGCGACCCGGACCGTGATGAACGTCGCAGCATCGGTAATATCGACGCCGTAAGTCTGCTTCACGGCTTGATCGAAATATTCGCGGCGAAAGATGAAGCTATTCTGGGTGATCCTTTCCGGCAGTTCTGCGATTATCACAAATGAAAGGGCGAGCTTGCTGTCTCCATTTTTGAGCGTAACCCACTGGCCGATATGCCAGCGATATCTTGCCATGAGCATCTTGCCAACCAGCGCGGAGCGCCGTTCACGAAGGAACTCCCTGGCTTGAACGGGCGTGAGACTGCTTTCGGTATAGACCTCCTGCATGTCCGGATCGATGCCGAAAGTCATTATCGGCTGACGATCGTCCTGATAGAGGCCGCCCCATTGCCGTTGCGCGCTGGCAGCCACAACCCCCGGCATCTTTTTGATCGCGTCGCGATACCAAATCGGCAACATGTACGCGTTCGGCGCAGTCACGATCACGCGCAGGCCCCTGGACGCCTCATCGATGATCCGGTTGAGCGAGACGGGCACCGCTATCAGCACCGTGAACAGGAAGGCGGCGATGAACAGGGTGAGAACGCTCAGCGCCGTCCGGAGCCGCCTGCGGCTCAGATTTCGGGTTATCAGCAAGACCAGCTTCATCGCTCACGCCTCGCGCAAAGCAGCGTTGATGCCGGTTGCCGAGGCGCGCCATGCAGGTAGAAACCCGCCGATCACGCCGATAAGAACCCCCGCAATCAGGCCTGCGGCGAAGGCGCGTATTCCAAGGTGAAACGAAAATATCAGGAGCCCGACGTTCATAAGATGGCTGTTCAACCCGGTCACGTCGGCCACCAGCACGCCGATGACTTCGCCGATAATCGCGCCCGCCAAACCCAGCATCGCGCTCTCCGCTACGAAGCTCGCCAGCACGTTGCCCGGTCCGAATCCGAGCGCGCGCAACACCCCTATTTCGCGGCTGCGTCTGGCGACCGCGGCGTACATCGTGTTCATTCCACCGAATACCGCGCCAATGGCGAGGATTGCGGCGAGGATCAATCCATAGGACTGAAATTGGTCGGCAATCTGATTCTGCTCCGCGTAAAATTGCTTTTCCGATTCGGCATGAAGCGGCAGGCGCGGATCTTTTTTCAGAGTCTCGTTGAGCGACGACGCCTCTCCCGGCTTGACCACGACGTGCAGCACGTTGGCGATCCCGCGGTTCTTATGTTGGTAGTCATTGAAGAGGTCGTCCACGTCGGACCATACTTCCGATTCGCGCGCGCTATCGTCGTCGGCGAAGGTCCCGACGATGGTCCAATTGCGTCGTCCGAAATGGAATTTCTGAGGAGGATTGAGCGCCGGGAATTTCGCCGCGAGTTTGCGGCCCACCACCCATTCACCGGCGCCGGGAACCGGCCAATGCCCCGATACCAGCTTCATGTGCCGGTGCACGCTGTAGGCGATTGGCTTCACCCCGCGCAGATAGACGAACATCGTTTTTGCGTGACCGGGATTTACGTTGAGCGCCGCGACCACTTCCGGCGAGATGAGAGGCGCCCCGGAACCTTCGCTCGCGAATTGCGGCATCGCATGCAGGAGCTCAAATGCGGGCTGCATGATGACGCTGTTAGGCTCGGCTTCCGCCCCGGTTGAGAGAAGAATGTAGTTCCCGGTCTCGGCCGTGCTCTGAACCGTCTTTCTCATCCCGTCCACAAAACCGAACAGGATAAAAAGAATCATCACGACCAGCGCGATGCCCAGCCCCGCCATGATCGACGATGACCACCGGACCGCCAGGCTGCGGGCGTTGTAGCTGAGAGGAATCAACCTAACTCCTAACCCCTTCCCTCGAGGGAAGGGGGGACAATCGCAAGCTTTACCGAAGCGATCGCAACCCAAATGAGTCAGGAAGTGTAACGGGAGGGGCTGGGCTAGCCAAGCGAGAGCGCGGGCCGGCGAACCACGTTTAGCTCGGGCGCGGGATGTTCAGCTGGGACGCAGGGGAGTTCGAGGAAGTAGTATGTCAGGTCGTCGGATCTCACTCGACGACGATTGGAATTCGCAGATCGAATTCGGAGGGGACCGGCATTCCGGAGCGCATCGCGGGGAAGAACTGCCATTGCGAGAGCGCGGCTAGCAGCACCTGATTCAGGCGGGGGTTGCCAGTCGGCTTGACCAGGGTGACGGTTACCGTGCCGTCGGGCGCGACGACGAAGTGAGCCATCGCTTCTGCTTGCATCGCGTCGTGGCGCAGGTCGTCGGGGATCTTTGGCGGCGGGGCGTAAATCGCGCGCGCGCCCGCGCTATCGGTACCCATACCGGCACCGGTGCCGACGCCGGTCCCACCCGAGATGCCGGAGGTATCCTCTTTTGCGGCGCTCGGAGGAGACGGCGGAACCGACACAGCGATCGCGCCCGAGGGTGAAGTCGCGAGCGCGGGCGGCGGAAGATGCGGACGGGGGCGCGGCTCGTGATGGGCCGGCTTGTCGCTTCGTTTGGTGACCGGCGCGGCGCCGCCCTGAAGTCCCGCGGGGACCGGCGGTGCCGGCGGTTCGACGATGGTCGCCATGACTACGTCGTAATGCGGGGGCGGAGGCAGGCTGGACGGGATCAATCTCGAGCAGAAGACCATCGCGACCAAGGTGAGCATCGCGAGCGGAACGGTCACGGCGAACCTGCGCCACGGCGCGGCCTTCGGCACGATGAGGTCGTCGCCGGCGCCACGAGATGGCGGCGGCGCGAATGAATTGAGAAGCGCGCCGGTCGCCATCAGCTGGACCCTGCGGCCGACGCTTTGAAAGTAGGGAGTTCCCACTTGATTCCGCCGTAGAGAGCCCGACGCGGGCCGAACTGGGCCGCGAAGACACCGATCCCGGAGCCATTGCGAACTTCGTAGATATGATCGTTGAGATTTACGACCGCGCCACGCAGTTCAATCGCACCCGCATTCCTGAGCGGAATTCGCTTCGTAATTCCCGCATCGACCTGGATGTAGTAGGGGAGGTTTCCGGTATTGGCGAAACCCGTTCTGAGTCCGCTGCCGTAGATTCCATCGACGCTGAACGAGAAACCCTTCCAGTTGTAAACGGCGCCGATGGAGTCGGTGAATGTCTGATCGTGGTCGAGAAAAATGTAGTGACTATTGATGAACTTCAATTCGTCGGGGGCGAAATTGAATTGACCGGATTCGACTTGAGTGCCTTGCGCAACGCTATAGGCGAAGTTGTTGTAGGCATAAAAGTTTTCGCGAGTGTAGGAACTGGTGAACTCGACTCCGTATACGCGCGCCTTCCGGTAATTGAACGTCTGGAATATCAGAGCCGGCCCAAACTGGCCTTCGTCGATCAGATCGGCTGCTTTCTTGTAGTACGCATCGATGCCCGCGTTCAGTCCGGGTATCAGCTCTTGCGTAACTCCAACATCAAACAGATGGTCGCGCTCGACGGTCGGGGTCCCATTTCCAGTTGAAGCGGGAGCGCCGGTGGTGCCGATGAACTTGGCAATCGATTCGGTTGATACCAGTTCGGTCGGAGGAGGCGTGAATTGACGCGCATATCCGGCGTGTAATGTGGTGCCCTTGATCGGCGTGTATTCCACGGCGACCCGAGGACTGGCCTGATCGGCGCGTACGAGACCATCGTAAAGGTCGAAGCGGACGCCATAGTTGAAGGTCAGCTTATCGGTAGGCTTCCACTCGTCCTGCACATAGGCGCTGTAAATCCAGGTCTGCAATGCGATGTCGTCGATGATCGAGATCGGAGTCGTCAAGGGTTTTCCGCCAACGATCGGAAACACCGCCTCGTGATTGTCGATCTCGGCGCGCTCGGCATCGAAATATCCGCCGACGCGAAAAGTATGGTTGGCGAATGCGCGGTAGGCGGTGTCGAGCTGAACACCATTGCCCCAGTCGCTGCGGAAAATCCTCCCCGCGGCGCCGTTGTAGATCAGGTCGCCGGTATGATCGGGATTGAAGGTGACGGTTGAATAGCGGCTGAACGGCGCGATTTGATAGTCGAAGTTCGATCCAACTACACCTTGCAGCGCGAGGACATTGTAATAGTTCTGTTCGGATTGGTTCTCGCGGACTTTCGCCGACGGATACACCGGCGCACCGGCCAGTACGAAAACCTGGGGCTGATTCGGATTCGCGGGAATCTGAAAGTGATTGATCGCGGCGCCCGAGATCAGACTGAGCCTGGTGGTGGGATTCAGAAAGTACGAGAAGTATCCGAAACCCGAGCCCTGATTGCTGGTGTCGTGAATCGCGGTCGGACCGGGGGTCGGAGGCTCGACGCCTCGATCGGTGCCAAGATATTGCCCGGTCACGAAGTAGCTGAAGTTGCCCTTCGACCCGCCGTACTCGAAGCTGGGCTGCGTCGTGCCGCGCTGTCCGCCGTAGAAATCAACATCGGCGACGTTGTTGAGGAGTCCGTCCTTGGTCTTGATGTCGATGATTCCGGCGGTGCGGAGTCCGAATTGGGCGGGCAGCACGCCGGTGAGCAAGCTGATCGAGTTGGCAAAGCGCGGACTCAGCACCTGTCCGAAACCGGTGATGCCTTCGGGGAGCTGGACGCCGTTTATCCGGTATTGAACATTGGCGTGATCGCCGCGCACGTGGAGCTGGCCGTAGGAATCCTGCGCGACGCCGGGGGCCTGCAGGATCACCTGGTTGAGAGACGTATTAGCGCCCTGCGGCAGTTGCTCGATCGCCTTCTCGCTGAAGCGATAGACGCTGCCGCCGGTCTCGGGTGACAGGCCGTTGCGACTCTGATTGAGGCGCTTGGCGACGACGGCCATGCTGAGCGCGGCTTCAGATTGCATCACGAGGGCGACCGGCGGTGCGCCTCCGGCGGCAACGGTCACGATTTTGGTAGCGGGCTTGAAGTTCGGGTGATCGGCAAGGACGGCGTACGCGCCGGGGGCGACGTCGCGGAAAACAAAGGTGCCGTCCGATGCGCTTTGGGTGCGCGCGACGACGGCGCCTCGCGGGGTCTGGAGAGTTAGATTTGCGCCGGGAATTGGGCGGCCCAAACTGTCCTTTACGGTGCCCGAGATGGTCGGGCTGACGGGCTTCAAAGCGCCGGCCGCGACGGCGTCCGGCGTTCTAACAAAGGCCATGGCGGCAATCAGAAAAATTGTCATCGCGACGATCAGTCGCATCTTCGGGATCCTCCGCAAGCAGCGGCCTCGGCGCGCAAGCGATGCGCGACGCGAAGCCCGCGAATGGCAGTCGCCATTCGCGCCAAGTCATTCAAATGTGGGAGACGGAGAAGACTAGACCGATGCGGGTGGCGCGCGGCCGAAGAGATGCGAGTCGAGCGACGATACGAGTGCGAAGCAGAAATCGTTTGATTCCCGGTGTGCGGCATCGCTTGGCGCGGCGAGCGGGAGCTGGGCCGCGGTGACGCTGGGCGCGTGGTGGTGATGCAGGCATAGCGGGCAGAGGCTGTCGGGGGCAGTTGCCGCAGCGATCGAAGGATGCTGAGCGAATGCTATCGGATGATAGTGTGCCGCGCCGAGCGATTGAGCCAGCAGCAAAATTGCGCCAGCTACCAGCGTAAGTCTGCGCCGCCAAGTGGAGCGCGTTCCTGTGAGCTTCGTCTGCATTAGAGGGACAGGTCCGTGGCCGTCCACGGGAATCGTATCGACCTCATAAAGGGTGCCGCGCCATCTGCGCTGGGTCAAGGCTCTTCAATCGGTGTGAGGCCGAAGGCGTCAGCGAGGAGCTGGTAGGAGCGCATCCGCGCCTGATGGTCATGCACGACAGTCACGACCATCACTTCCTCGACGTGGAGCACGCTTGCGATATCGATCAGCGTGTCGCGAACGTGGCCGGGCGCACCGATTATCGAGCGCGGCCATTCGCCCGTCTCTCGGAGCGCGACGTCCTCAGGCGACGGACCTAGTTCCGCGATCGCATCCTCGGGAGTCGGGATCGGTCCGCGAACCCCCTGTCGCGCGTGGCGCACGAACAATCGGACACTCGATGCGAGCCGCTCGGCTGCGGCGTCGGTGTCCGCGCAGATTGCGCCGATTCCCAGAATCGCACGCGGCGCCGACAACTCATTGGAGCGGATGAAATGAGAGCGGTAGTACTCGATCGCGGCGCCGGTATGACTCGGATCGATGAAGTGCGCGAAGGCATACGGCAGCCCGAGCTGCGCGGCCGCGGCCGCGCTCCACATGCTCGATCCCAGCAACCAGACCTCGGGGGAACCGGGCATCGCGGGCGAGAGCTCGATCCGGCTGAACGCGTGATCGGGCCGGAAACCCCCGTGTAGGAAAGCGATCAGCTCGACCAGTTGGCGCGGAAAGTCCTCGGCGGGCGGCTCGGGCGCGGCGCTGCGATCGCGTCGCAGCGCGAAGGAATCGAGCGGGCTGCCGCCGGGTGCGCGTCCGATGCCGAGATCGATTCGATCGGGATAAAGAGCGTGAAGCACGCGAAAGGTTTCCGCGACCTTCATCGGGCTGTAATGCGGCAGCATCACGCCACCCGAGCCGACCCGGATGTGCGAGGTCTCGGCGGCCACCCGTGCGATCATGATCTCGGGCGCCGGGCTTGCGAATGCGCCGGTCGCATGATGCTCGGCGATCCAGTAGCGCTCGTAGCCGAGACGATCGGCGAGGCGAGCGAGCTCGATCGTATTGCGGAGCGCGTCGGCGGCCGTGAATCCGGCCGGCACCGGCGATTGATCGATGATCGAAAGTTTCACGGCGGTGCTTTGCGTCATCTTCGGAAGAAGTTAATTTTAGCCTTTTTAGGAATGCGAAACCCACCCTCAAGTTTCGCGCTTTCTGGGTGAATCTGCTTTCTGGAAAGGCGCAGGGGCTGGCGTCTGCTGCTCTGGTAAAAGTGGCAGCTATTGGCGAGTATTCGATCGTGAGTCCGAGCGAGCGCGCTTTTCAGTTTTTCACTGCGTCTGCCGGGTAGCACGACAATTGGAGGAATAATCATGAGTTGGGATTTTGAAACCGAGCCCGAGTTCCAGAAGGACCTCGACTGGATCGATAAGTTCGTCCGCGAGGAAGTCGAGCCGCTCGACTACGTGCTCGGCCATCCGTACGACGTTCGCGATCCGAAACGAAACAAGCTGGTGCGGCCGCTGCAGGCCGAGGTGCGCAAGCGCAAACTGTGGGCGTGCCATCTCGGACCGG